>CAMAUG010000191.1 GCA_945861255.1 Candidatus Sulfopaludibacter sp. SbA3 | reverse complement strand
GCACCTCACCGCCACCGCACCGTGCCGCTACCGTGAGGAAACGACCTCCGAGCCGCGCGCCTGTCACGGACCGGTCACGGCTGTCCCTGGCGCGCGCGCGTTACGATGACGTGTGATGATGAGACGTATGGTCGGCAATTTCCGGTGCTTCCCGGCGGAGTCTGGAACACACGCGACCTGAGCCAACAATGTCATGACCAGCACCAAACCGCTGCGGGCCCCCGACCTGCCCGCGATGAAGAGTCGCGGCGAAAAAATCGTGATGCTCACCGCCTACGACGCCACCATGGCGCGCCTGCTGGATGCGGCCGGCGCGGACGTGCTGCTGGTGGGCGATTCTCTGGGCATGGTGATTTTGGGCGGCACGGACACCCTGGAAGTCACCATGGAGGATATGATCCGCCACACGCGCGCCGTGCGGCGAGGAGCGCGGCGCGCATTCGTGGTGGCCGACATGCCGTTCATGAGCTATCAGGCCAGCATCGAAGACGCCGTTCGCAATGCCGGCCGCCTGCTGCAGGAAGGTGGAGCGATGGCGGTGAAGCTGGAAGGCGGGGGACCGGTCACGGCTACCGTGGAACGCCTCGCATCGCTCGGCATTCCGGTGATTGGCCACCTGGGCTTGACGCCGCAATCGGTGCACTTCATGGGAGGCTTCAAGCGGCAGGCCACCACCGTAGAGGCCGGCCGGCGATTGCTGGATGATGCGGCGGCCCTTGAAAAGGCTGGAGCGTTCGCCGTGGTGCTGGAGTGCATTCCCGCCGACCTGGCGCGGGAAGCCTCCGCCCGCCTCCGCATTCCCACGATCGGCATCGGCTCCGGACCCGACTGCGATGGGCAAGTGCTGGTGAGTTACGATCTGTTGGGCCTCACCAGCGAGACGCCGCCGTTCGTGAAACGGAAAGCCGACCTGGACCGGATTGTCCTCGAGGCCGCCCGGAGCTTCGCCGCGGAAGTGAGGTCGGGCGGCTCCCCATGACGGTGGTGATTTCTTCCATCACGGACTTGCGCCAGCGCCTGCTGCCGGTTCGCCGCGATGGGAAAACCGTCGGCCTGGTGCCCACCATGGGAGCCCTGCATTTGGGCCATCGCCGTTTGATAGAACTTGCCAGGCGCGAGAACGACACCGTCGTCGTGACTGTTTTCGTGAATCCAACGCAGTTCGACCGGAACGCCGATCTCCAGGGCTACCCACGCACCTTGGAGGACGACGTAGCGATCTGCCGTGAAGCCGGCGTGGATTTTGTCTTCGCGCCGGACTCCGCGGAGATGTATCCACCCGGAGGCCAACTCGCCTGGGTGGACGTTCCGGCTCTCACCGAACACCTGTGCGGGCCGGCCCGCCCCGGCCACTTTCGCGGGGTGGCCACCGTGGTGATGAAGCTCTTCCAGATTGTCCAGGCGGACCGCGCTTACTTCGGCGAGAAAGACGCGCAACAACTCGCGGTAATCCGGCGCATGGTGCGCGATCTCAACGTGCCGGTCGAAATTGCCCCGGTGCAGACCGTCCGCGAGCCCGATGGCCTGGCCATGAGTTCGCGCAACCGGCGCCTCACCGCGGAGGACCGGAAAACTGCCACCACATTGTCTCAAGCATTGTTCACCGCCGAAGCCATCGTGCGCGGCGGGGAGCGCTCAGTGGATCGTGTTCAAGCCGCCGTCCTGCCCTTATTCCACCGGCATCCTCAAATCCGATTGGAATATTTCTCGATCGTTGACGCGGAAACCCTCACGCCCGTCGAGACGATTGACAGACCGGTTCTGATCGCCGGAGCGATGTGGCTGGGGGCCACGCGCCTCATCGACAACGTCATGATCGCACCCGTGTGATTTGTGGGACAGGCCCATGAGCCGGTCCTACGGTGGGGATCGCAGGCTTACGCGATGGCTCTCCTGCCATGCCGGAATCATGCGGACGGATTACGGCACGGGCGCCACCGTAGCGCCCGAAGCAGGGGCGTGGCGTTTACAATAAGTAGATGGAAACCGTCATCGCGCCTCCCGCCACGCCCACGGCAGTCGATCTGGAAAAGCAGTATCTGCTGCAAAATTATGCCCGTTATCCGGTGGTACTAGAACGCGGCAAGGGGTGCTACGTCTATGACATCGCAGGCAAGCGCTATTTGGATCTGATCGCCGGAATAGGCGTGAACGCGATGGGATACTCGCACCCACGTTTGACCAAAGTCATACGGGAGCAGGCGGGCAGGCTGCTGCACTCCTCGAATCTGTATCACCATCCCTATACCGGCCCTCTGGCGGAACGTTTTTCGCGAGCCAGCGGCATGCCTCGCGTATTCTTCTGCAACTCCGGTACGGAGAGCGTGGAGACGGCGCTTAAAATGGCCAAGGCGCACGGCAACAATATCTCCCCGGAGAAATTCGAGCTTGTCGCGCTGGATAACTCGTTCCACGGCCGCACTCTGGGTGCGTTGTCCGTCACCGGCCAGGAAATCTACCGCCGCGATTTCAATCCTCTGATTCCCGGCGTTCATTTTGCGCAGCGCAATGACGTCACCGCTTTGGAGCAGGTGGTCACCGAACGCACGGCGGGGATCATTTTCGAACTGGTCCAAGGTGAAGGCGGGATCCATCCACTCACCGAAGACTACATTCGCAAGGCGCGCGAGATCGCCGACCGCAACAACGCTTTGTTGATCTTCGATGAAATTCAATGCGGAGTGGGCCGGACCGGAACCTATTTCGCATACCAGCAGATGGAGCCTCCGGTGATGCCGGACGTCATGGTCACAGCCAAGCCCATGGGTTGCGGGATTCCCATCGGCGTGGTGGCGTGCAATGAGCGCGCCGCGGCCCGCATGGGGCCCGGCAAGCATGGGACCACATTCGGCGGCAATCCTCTGGCGTGCCGCGTGGCGCTGGAATTCTTTGACATTCTCGATTCCATGCTGCCCCATATCACCAATGTGGGCAACTACTTCCGTATGCGGCTCACCGAGCTGCAGAAGAAATACTCGTTCATCAAGGAAATCCGCGGCGTGGGCCTGATGATCGGCGTGGAGCTGGAATTTTCCGGCAAACAGGTGGTGTTGGACGCGATTGAGGAAGGGCTCTTGATTAATTGCACGCACAATGTGACGCTGCGCATGCTGCCGCCCTACATCCTAACCGAGGGCGACGTGGACCGCGCCATCAAGACGTTGAACCGGGTGTTCAGGAAGACGAAACCGCCGGAGAAGTAGGTCGCGGCGGCCGCACCGCTCCGCGCGGCAAGGCGGCACCGGTCGCCCGGCCCCGCGCGAGGCTTCAAAGCAGTTCGTGCCGTCCGGCTTTTTCCAAACGCTTGACCAGGTCGCCCACCTGCTGGGCGCGGCTGCGGTCGGCGATCAGCAGCGCGTCGGGGGTGTCCACGACGATCAAGTCCTTCACGCCGAGCAGCGCCACCAGTTTCTTGCCGCCGGCTTCCACGTAGTTACCCGTGCTTGCTTCGATGAGCGCCGGCACGCGCGAGGCGTTGCCATTAACGTCGCGCTTGCTTAGCTCGTACACGGCATTCCAGCTCCCCACATCGTTCCACCCGGTATCGCCGGACGGGATACCCACCACGTTGCGGGCGCGCTCCAGCACCGCGTAGTCGATGGAGATGTTCTCGCATCGTGGGAAGACGGCTTCCAGTTTCGGTGCGAACGCCTTTCCGCCGAACGGCGGCAAGCCGGCCAGCAGTGCCGCGGTCTTGGGTAGGTGCCATTGCAGGTTGTCCAGAAGCACCGAGGTTTTCCAAAAAAACATCCCGGCGTTCCAGAAAAAGTTTCCCGCTGCGATAAAGCGCTCCGCCGTCGCCAAGTCCGGCTTCTCGCGAAAACTCGTCACGGCGGTAGGAACGCGACCTCCCGCGCGTGTTCCGGGGGGGAATTCGATATACCCATAGCCGGTTTCGGCCCAGCGCGGCTCAATGCCCAGCACGACAATCTTGCCTTCCCCGGCCGCTTGAAACGCCGGCCGCAGCAGGCGCACGTATTCGCGGGGTTTGGTCACCACGTGATCGGCGGGGAAGACACCCATCACGGCATCCGGGTCAATGGATTGCAGGATGTGCGCGGCCAGTCCTATGGCGGGCGCGGTGTTGCGTGGTGCGGGTTCGGCCAAAATCTGGCGCTTGGGAACCTCCGGCAACTGCCGGACGATTTCCGAACGGAGGTGGTGATTCGTGAGGATCCAAATGCGCTCCGGTGGAATGACCGGCTTCAGCCGGTCCACCGTTTGTTGGATGAGCGACCGGTCCCCGAAAAAGTTCAAGACTTGCTTGGCGCGTCCGCGGCGGCTGCGCGGCCAGAAGCGCGTGCCCCGGCCACCCGCCAGAATCAGCCCGTATCGATGATCGCTATTCGCCGAGGCCATTACTGGATGGGCACTCCGCGCACCAGCCTCAGCGTGCGGTTCCAGCGGGTATTGACAAAGAAGTTCTTGGCCAGATCCAGCATGTGCCCGCCCAAATTGCCCACCCAATCCTCGGTGGGGGCGTCGTAGGACCAATAGATCAACAGCGGCTTGCCGATGATGTTTTCGCGCGGCACAAAGCCCCAGTAGCGGCTGTCCAGCGAATTGTCGCGATTGTCGCCCATGGCGAAGAAGTTCTCCGAAGGCACCACCAGTTCGCCGTCCTTCACGTGTTGCGTCAGCATTTCGCGCGCGCGATCCATCACCGGCCCCTCGGGTTCCGCCGGGAAGTAATCACGATACGGTTCCATGCTGGCGAACTTGTGTTGCACATACGGTTCGATGAGCTGCTTTCCATTGACGGAGACCACTTTGTTGCGGATCTTAATGTGGTCACCAGGTACGCCGATGACGCGCTTGACGTAGTTCTGGCGGATGTCCATGGGATAGCGGAACACGATCACGTCGCCGCGCTTAGGCTCCATATAAGGCAGCAGGTACTTGCTCACCGGCCCCGCCGGTGCGAACGAAAGCTTGTCGACCAACAGATGATCGCCCACCATGACGGTGGTGTCCATGGATTCTGTGGGCACCACGAAGGCCTGCAGCAGCGTAGTGATGCCAAACAGCAGAATCAGGATATTGACGGACCACTCGTGAATGAAATCGCGCATGGAATGTTGGCGCTGGGACGCGTCTGGCTCCTCAATTTCCCCGGAAGGGATGAATCAGCATGAAAGTACGCTTCCAGCGCGTCTTCGAAAAAAAGTTCAGCGCCACGTCTTTTACATGGTCGAAACCAATCGACTGGTTCTGCAACTGGCTGGTGGGCGCGTCGTAGGACCAGTAAACAATCAAGGGCTTGCCGATGATATTTTCTCTCGGCACGAAACCCCAATAGCGGCTGTCGAGCGACGAATCGCGATTGTCACCCATGGCAAAGAACATGTTGGGTGGCACCACCACCTCGCCGTTCGCCACGTGATTTTGCAACATACTCACGGCGCCGGGATAAACCATGGAATTGGGTTCGCTCGGAAACTCGTCGCGGTAGGCGTCGGGATAATCGGCCTTGTGATAGGTGTACGGCTCCACGATCTTAACGCCGTTCCTGTAGACTTCCTTGTTGACGATGCGGATGCGGTCGCCCGGCACTCCGATGGCGCGTTTGACAAAGGTCTGGCGGATATCGACCGGGTACCGGAATACAATGATATCGCCCCGTTGTACGCCCGTATAGGGCAGCAAAAACTTGCTGACGGGGCCGGACGGCGCAAACGCCAGTTTATCCACCAGCAGGTGGTCGCCGATCAGCAGCGTGTCTTCCATGGAGCCGGTGGGAATCACGTACGCCTGCACCAGCGTAGTAGTCAGAAAAAGCAGCAGGAGGATGGTGATGGCCCATTCGGCGATCGCGCCGCGTGGAGGATCGCCTTCCTGGCCGGCTTCGATCTCCGGCGGCGGCACTGCTTCCAGGCCAGCGGCGTCGCTCATCGTCACGGCGCCGTCCGCAATCGCGGGAAGCTCACCATGGCCATTGGGAGTCACCGTACCCGCGGCTCCACGCGTCGAGTCCGGCTCCGCGCCGGACACATCTGGAAGGTCCACCGCGGCCGGTGTTTGAGGCGGAGAATCCGTCGGGTTATCGAGGCTCACTAGGCTCCATTCTACCGCGCCTGCCGCTGCTCACCGCCGAACCGCGACCTTAAGAACTCCATCACCTGCAAATGCTGCCCTGGGCAACGGGGCCACGGGGCGAAGCTGATCACCTGGGTGTCCCTGGATACCCACAGACCAAAGTTCTCCGTGCCCGGATAAGCGACGTTGAAAACCACGCCGCCGGCGCAGGAATCTACATCTTGAATTTTCATCCCGGAGGGATTCTTATAGTTGCCAGAGGGTCCCCAGTCCTCTATGAATTTTTCGGCGGAATAGAACCGCCGGGTCTCCGGCGAATCCCACAGTGTGTAAGCTTCCTGATATTTCTTGTCCTTGAGCAGGGCGATGAAACTGCCGACGCGCCGCTCTTCGCTCCAGTTCCGGAGATAAAAGTACCCGCTGGTCCCCACCACCACAAGCAACAAAGTCCACAGCGCGATGCGTTTGACGATGCGGCCGCGCCGGGCCTCCGCTACTCCGTACTCGTCGAGGTATCCCGCCATACTGGTGAAAGCGTGTCCGGCTGCTTACGCCCGGTCTATTTCGCTGGAAATGCCTTGTCGTAGGCCGCGATAGCTTCCTCGGTGACGTCCAGCGCGGGCTTGAAATACACGGCGTTGGTGATATCGACGACCATGTCCAGGCTTTTTTCCTCCGCCATCTTCTTGACGATGTCGGCCATCCGCGCGGCGGCTTTCTGCAGAGTCTCATTCCGCTCGCGTTCCACATCGGCCTGCAGATCTTCCTGGATGCGCTGCGCCTGGCGCTGCTTCAGCGTGCCCTGCCCCTGCAGGTCGGCTTGCTGCGCCGGCGGCGTCTGCGGATTTTGTAGCTTGGCCTGAATCGCGCCCAATTCGCTCCGCAGGCTCTCCAACTGGTCCGTGCGCGCCTTGAACTTGGCTTGCATTTCAGTGGAGGCCTTCTTGATTTCCGCGGTATCGAGGATGGCCCTCTGCATGTTAATCACGCCCACTTTCAACTGCGCGGAGGCCACGGAAGGACAAATGGCCGCCGTAGCACAGACCAAGAGCGCGGGCAGGAAGGATGATCTCAACATAAGGCTTCGACGGACTCCTTTTTCTGTTAGTTTAGCGTAGTTTTGGGGCGTCAGTGCTGTCCAGAGTCCGGCTTACGTGTTATTTCAGCAGCTCTGTCAAGACGCGGCCGGAGTTCCCGCTCGGCGTCGCGATGCCCAGCAGGTTTGCCAGCGTAGGTGCCACATCGTTGGGCGCCACGGTCTGGTGATATCGTCCAGGCCTGATCCCGGGCCCCCAAAACAACAGCGGGACATGTGTATCGTAGTCAAACAACGTGCCATGCGTGGTGCCCGAAGTCCTGCGGACGATCCAGAACGGGTCGAACAGCACGATCAGATCCGGCGAGCGCGCTGCGTTGAATCCGCTGCGGACGCCCGCGCCGAATTCATCCCCAGGGGCGCCCGCGTCCAACAACTGCTGGCGCGTGTAGACGCGAAACACGTGCGGGAAGGCGCGCAAGGCGTTCGCTGCAACGTTTTCCACATCCGCCGCGCTGGCCCGCGAAGTCTCAATCGTCGCGGGG
>CAMAUG010000190.1 GCA_945861255.1 Candidatus Sulfopaludibacter sp. SbA3 | reverse complement strand
ACGTAATCAAGAAAGACGTTCTTTGCAGAAAAAGCTCCGCGGCCATCATGCCGACGTAGCCCTGCAAGGCTCCCCACGCCATCACGCCCAGTCCCCACCACGCCGAAACCCTGTCGATGGAAAGAATCTTTTCGCGCATCTGCCAGGCGATGTACAGGGAGACCAGCGGTACAAAAAATCCGTGGCTGACGTCTTCATCCGTCATCCATTGGTTCACCAATCGGCGCAAAATGGGGAAATAAGCCGCGATCAAAAGCGCGGCGAACCAGGCGACGGCGGGCCAGGAGATCGCGGCGGCCTTGACAGGCGGGCGATCCGGGATTTGCTCGACGGCGGGCGTCATTGTTCAATTTCAGTATATTTGATAAGTACGGTCATCAAGCCACCCATGAAGACACTCACAATCGCCGCCGTGTTCGTTTCCACGCTTGCCGCGCAGGCGCCCGCTATCGAGTGGGAAAAGCAGAAGAGTGAAATTCTCCAGCATTACCGCGCCCTGGTACAGATCGACAGCCGGGCCGGCAACGAGACCCGTGCCGTTGAATATCTGAAGAAGGTCCTCGAAGCCGAAGGGATTCCCACGCAGACGTTCGCCCTGGATCCGGCGCGCGCGAACCTGGTGGCGCGCATCACTTCCAAGAGTACGGGGGGCAACGGGTCCAAGCGCCCGCTGCTCATTCTGGCTCACACGGACGTGGTCGGCGTGCAACGCGAGAAGTGGCCGGTAGATCCTTTTGGGGCGGTGATGCAGGACGGCTACATCTGGGGCCGCGGCTCACGCGACGATAAACCCGTGCTGGCCGCCAACCTCATGGTCATGCTGCTGCTCAAACGCGGCGGCGTCGCTTTGGACCGCGATGTCATTTTTCTGGCCGAATCGGGCGAGGAAGCCGACACCACCGGTGTCGGGATCGACTTCATGGTCAACCAGCATTTCGATGCGATCGACGCCGAATTCGCCATCACCGAAGGCGGCGGCGCCACGCTGAACGGCAACGGCGTCGGCATCGTCAACATCGGCACCGCCGAAAAAGTTCCGCGCCGGGTGCGCCTGGTCTCCAATGGCACGGCCGGGCATGGGTCCGTGCCTCGTTTGGATAACGCCCTGATTCACCTGGGAGCCGCGGTGGAGAAAGTAGGCAAGTGGGAAACGCCCATGCGGCTGAATGACACCACGCGCACGTATTTCGAAAAGCTCGCGACCATCAGCACGCCGGAAAGAGCTGCGCGGTATAACGCGCTAATGGATCCGCGGAGAGCGGCAGCCGTTCAGCGCTACCTTGCCGAAAACGAGCCGCGAAGCTATTCGATGCTGCGTACGTCCGTGGTGCCGACCATGCTCAAAGCCGGCATTGGGCCCAATGTGATTCCTTCGGAGGCCGAGGCCACGCTCGATATCCGTGCGCTGCCGGACGAAGACATCACGAAGTTCTATGCGGAAATGCAGAGAGTCATCGGCGATCCGGTGGTGAAAATCGTCCCGCTGCCCGCGACGCGCCCGGTGTCGCCCGCTTCACGGCTGGACACGGAAATGTATCGCGTGCTGGAGCAGGTCGCCCGGAAGATGTATCCTGGCGCCACCGTGTTGCCCAGCATGTCCACCGGCGCCAGCGATCAGGCGCAACTGCGAGCCAAGGGCATTCAAAGCTACGGGATTGGCCCGGCCAGTACGGATGCCGACAACGCCAATTATGGCGCGCATGGAGACGTGGAGCGGCTGGCCGAGTCTTCCCTGTATCCGTTCGTCGAATTCACCTGGAACGTGGTGACGGAGGTCGCCGCCAAAAAATGAGAACCCTGATTGTTGTTTTGCTCGCAGCGGCCGCCGCCACCGCGCAGACGCCCGCCGTCGATTGGGAAAAGCAAAAGGCAGAGATTCTCCAGCACTATCGCGCGCTGGTGCAGATCGACACGCGCAACCCCCCAGGGAATGAGACCCGGGCGGTGGAGTATCTCAAGAAGGTTCTGGAAGCCGAGGGCATCCCCACCAAGACATTCGCCCTGGACCCCGCGCGCGCGAACCTGGTCGCACGCCTGAAAGGCAACGGCACAAAACGTCCTCTCCTGTTGATGGCCCACACGGACGTGGTCAACGTGCAGCCGGAAAAATGGCCGGTGGATCCGTTCGGCGCGGTGCTGAAAGACGGTTACGTGTGGGGCCGCGGCACCGCCGACGATAAGGACAAACTGGCCGCCAACCTCATGGTCATGCTGTTGCTCAAACGCGGCGGCATGCGCCTGGATCGCGACGTGATCTTTCTGGCTGAAGCGGGAGAGGAGGCAGATACCTCGGTCGGCATCGATTTCATGGTGGCCCAGCACTTCGACGAAATCGACGCCGAATTCGCTCTCACCGAAGGCGGGCGCACGCGCCTGGAGAACGGCCGTGTAACCGCCGTGCAGATTGAGACCACGGAGAAGGTCCCGCGCCGTGTTCGTCTGATGGTGAGCGGCAAGTCCGGGCACGGCTCGATCCCACGCACCGATAACGCCGTGGTGCATCTTTCGACAGCCGTTGGCAAGCTCGGCGTCTGGCAAACACCGATGCGCCTCAATGACACCACACGGACATATTTCGAGCGCCTGGCCACCATCAGCCCGGCGGATCGTGCCGCGCGCTACAACGGCCTGCTGGACCCGCGCCGCGCCGCCGCCATTCAACAGTACCTGGCTGAAAACGAGCCCGAGCACTATTCCATGCTGCGGACTTCCGTCACACCCACCATGGTCAAGGCCGGCTTTCAAGCCAACGTGATTCCCTCAGAAGCCGAGGCCATCATCGATATCCGCGCGCTGCCCGATGAGGACTTCGCGAAGTTTACGCAGGAGATGACGAAGGTCATCGGCGACGCTTCTATCCGCATTGAGCCGATTTCCACCGGCCGCCGCGAGCCCACGCCGCCCTCCCGCATCGACACGGAGATGTTCCGCGCGCTGGAGGCCACGGCCAAGCGGCTCTACCCGGGTTCCATCACGCTCCCCACCATGCTGACCGCCGCCACCGATATGGCTCAGCTGCGCGCGAAAGGCGTGCAGGCTTACGGCATCGACCCTCCCACGACGGACGAGGATCGCACCAACTTCGGCTGGCACAGCGACGTGGAGCGCACGCTGGAATCCTCTGTGTACAAGTTTGTGGAATTCGTGTGGGGCGCGGTGACGCAGGTGGCGGGGAGCAAGTAGAGCGCGCGCTTCACGTTGCGGCGCGATCGAGATCGCCCGCCGTCATCCCCTCTGTTCGTTGACGCTACGCTCGGCTAATTCGCCGAGCAGCGGCAGGCGGAAGCGCTGGTTGCGGCTGGTCTTGATCAGCATGATCACCCAACCCGCCATCACCGCCAGCTTTACCAGGCCGGCGATCGGGCTACCCATGTGGAACATGCGCGCGCCGTCGACGGCAAGCGTGAGCGCGGGGTCCAGGACCCAGTCGGCGATCAGCCAGGCGACGAACAGGTACAGGCCCTGAAACGCGTGGAAACGCGTGTCGTTATTTTCAGGCGTATCGTGCTTGAAGCGCTGGCTGGCCATCACCAGGATCGCCACCAGCCACCCAAACCAAGGGATGTAACACAGTATCGCGGCGGTACGCGGCTTGATGTCGCTGAAGACCTCGCCCGCGGGGCGCGTCGCACCGCCGGGGGTCCCGGCGGCCGACCCCCCAGCCGATCCCGCCGCCGCTTGCTGGGCGCCGCACTCTCCGCAAAAGCGATCCAGCGCGCCCACCTGGATCCCGCACTGTGTGCAATAGGGCATCTGTATATTGTGTACGATACTTTCATGAGACATGTTCCCTTGTTTGCGCTCCTGTTTTCATTGGCCGCCGCCGCCCCGCTCCGCGCCGCCAAAACATTGGACATCTACTTTGTCGACACAGAAGGCGGGCAGGCCACGCTGATCGCCGCGCCGTCCGGGCAGGCGTTGTTGATCGATACCGGTTACGCGGGTAATAGCGGGCGCGATGCCGACCGCATCGCCGCCGCCGCCAAGGCCGCCGGCGTCAAGAAAATCGACTACCTGCTGCTCACTCACCATCACCCGGATCACGCAGGCGGCGTGCCCAGCCTGCTGGAGCGTCTTCCGGTCCTGAATTTCCTTGATCACGGACCGAACGTGGAATCGGCGAACCAATATGATCCGGCCTACGCGCAAGCCTACGCTAAAGGCTCACACCAGGTGATCAAGCCCGGCGACGCGATTCCGGTGAAAGGCCTGGACATCAAGATACTGGCCGCCGGGGGCAAGTTCATCGGTGGGCCCGGCGATGCCAATCCGCACTGCGCGGGGCTTGCGCCGGTGGAGGGTGAATCGGGAGAAAACCCTCACTCCGCCGCCCTCCTGATCCAGTTCGGCAAGTTCCGTTTCGCGAATCTGGGCGACTTGATGTACAACGGCGAGTTGGCGTTGGAGTGCCCGGAAAACAAGCTGGGCAAAGTGGACCTCTACATCACCACCCATCACGCAACGCACGTCCCGCCGAAGTCCGTGCACGGGGCCGCGCCGAAGGTCATCGTGATGAACAATGGCGCGCGCAAGGGCGGATCGCCCGACGCATGGCGGCTGCTACGCCAGTCCCCTGGGCTGGCCGACATCTGGCAACTGCATTTCTCGGTGGCCGGCGGCAAGGACGCCAACGCCCCCGATGCCTTCATCGCCAATGTCGACGAGCGCGATCAGGGCCAATACATCAAGGTGTCGGCATCGGAAGATGGGTCATTCACGGTGTTCAATCAGCGCAATAAGTACACGAAGCGATATTAAGACCAACGCCGCGGCGCGCAAGGCGAGGCAGGGCCGGCTTGGCCCGGGACTACGAAGCGGCCCTCCCGGAGCCGCCTCTGGTCACTTGCGGCCCCGGCACATATGGCCGCGGCAAGCGCGGGCCACGCTAAATCAAGCGGCTACGCCGTCCGCATGCTCTCGGTCTTGTCGGAGCCGGAAAGCGCCGCCTGCGCCCCCGCCAACCGTGCGATAGGCACGCGGTAGGGCGAGCACGACACGTAATTCATGCCGACGCGGTAACAATATTCCACCGAGCTGGGATCGCCGCCATGCTCGCCGCAGATACCGATTTCGATATCCGGGCGCGTCGCGCGGCCCAGCTTGATGGCCATTTCAATGACCTTACCGACGCCTTCCTGATCAATAGAAGCGAACGGATCGGCCTTGAAGATTTTCAGGTCCTCGTATTGTTTGGAGAACTTCGTGTAATCGTCGCGGGAGAGGCCCATGGTGGTCTGCGTAAGGTCGTTCGTGCCGAAGCTGAAGAACTCGGCGTGCTTGGCCACTTCGTCGGCGGTCAGCGCGGCGCGTGGGATTTCGATCATGGTGCCGACCATGTAATGCAGGTCTTCCATGCCGGCCTTTTCCAGAACGTCCTTGGCCGCCTTGACCACGATTTCCTTCTGGTGTTCCAGCTCTTTGGCGCTGCCGATGAGCGGAATCATCACTTCGGGAATAACCTTAATGCCCTTCTTCGCCACCTGCACGGCGGCTTCGAAAATGGCGCGGGCCTGCATTTCCGTGATTTCCGGATAGGTGATGCCCAGGCGGCAGCCGCGGTGGCCCAGCATGGGATTGAACTCATGCAGCTCTTCCACGCGATGCAGCAGTACCGGGAGAGTTTTTTTCAACTGGCCCACCGGGATGCGGTACTTCTCCGACATCTCCTTCTTCATCTTGGCGCCGGCGTGCGGCAAGCGCGCGATATCCACCATCAAGTCTTCGCGCTTGGGCAGAAATTCGTGCAGCGGCGGGTCCAGCGTGCGGATCACCACGGGGAATCCATCCATCGCCTTGAACAAACCGGCGAAGTCGGCGCGCTGCATCGGCAGCAATTTCAGCAGCGCCTTCTTGCGCGATTTTTCATCGCGCGCCAGAATCATCGCCTGCATGTGCGGTATGCGGTCTTCGGCGAAGAACATGTGCTCTGTGCGGCACAGGCCGATGCCTTCGGCGCCGAATAAGCGCGCGGCTTTGGCATCACGCGGAATATCGGCATTGGCGCGCACGCCGAAGCCGCCGCGGAACTCGTCCGCCCACTTCATCAACTTGCCGAAGTAAGAAGAATTCGGGTCCGGCTCATTGGTCTGGGCCTTGCCCAGGTAAACGTTGGCCGTGGTGCCGTCGAGTGAAATCCAATCGCCTTCTTTCACGGTAATCGTCTTGTTGCCGGAAGCGACCGTAAATTCCTTGGCCTTGATGTTCAACGCGCCGGCGCCCACGATGCACGGGCGGCCCATGCCGCGCGCCACCACGGCGGCGTGGCTGGACTTGCCGCCCACCGCGGTCAAGATGCCTTTCGCCACATCCATGCCGTGAATGTCATCGGGAGTAGTTTCTTTGCGGACCAGGATGACGGGACCGTGCTTGGCCATCTCCACCGCATCGTCCGCGCTGAACGCCGCTCGTCCCACCGCCGCACCAGGCGATGCCGCGATGCCGTTGGCGATCAGGTGCAATTTCTTGAGCGACGCATCGTCGAACACCGGGTGCAGCAATTGGTCAAGCTGTTGCGGCGCCACGCGCAGCACGGCTTCCTTCTTACTGATAAGGCCTTCTTCGGCCATCTCCACCGCCGCGCGAACGGCCGCCGGACCGGTGCGCTTGCCGTTGCGCGTTTGCAGCATGTAGAGCGTGCCATCTTCGATGGTGAACTCGAAATCTTGCATGTCGCGATAGTGATTTTCCAGGCTGGTGGTGATCTGGCGCAGTTGCTTGTACGCGCTCGGCATCACCTCTTCCAGTTCAGCGATGGGCTGAGGGGTGCGGATGCCCGCCACCACGTCCTCGCCTTGCGCGTTGACCAGAAATTCGCCGTAAAAAACTTTCTCGCCCGTGGCGGGGTCGCGCGTGAAGCCCACGCCGGTGGCCGACGTGTCACCCAGGGTGCCGTACACCATGGCCTGCACACTGGCGGCGGTGCCGATCTCATCCGGGATCTTTTCCATCTTGCGGTAATAGGCCGCCTTGGCGTTCCACCACGAACGGAACACGGCGTCGCGCGCCATGACGAGCTGCGTGGTGGCGTCCTGCGGGAACGGCTTCTTGGTTTCCCTGGCGACCAGTTTCTTGTAGTCGTCGATGATCGCCTTGAGGTCTTTCGCGGTCAATTCGGTATCGAGTTTGACCTTGGCCTTGGCCTTGCGGGAATCGAAGATGTGGTCGAACTTCTCCATGTCGATATTCAGCGCCACTTGACCGAACATCTGAATGAAGCGCCGGTAGGAATCGTAGGCGAAGCGAGGATTGTTGGTGAGCGCGGCCAAACCCGCAGTGGTCTTGTCGTTCAACCCCAGGTTGAGAATCGTGTTCATCATTCCGGGCATGGAAAACCGGGCGCCGCTGCGCACGCTGACCAGCAGCGGATTCGAAGGGTCGCCCAGCTTCTTGCCAATTTGCGCTTCCAGCTTGCCGAGAGCTTTCAACACCTGCTGGTTGATCTCATCCGGAACGCGGTTGCCGTTCTGGAAGTAGATGTTGCAGACTTCGGTGGAAATAGTGAAACCGGGAGGCACGGGAACACCGGCGCTGCTCATCTCCGCCAGGCCCGCGCCTTTGCCGCCGAGGACTTCCTTCATCTTGCCGTCGCCGTCGGCCTTGCCGCCGCCGAAGCTGTAAACATAATT
>CAMAUG010000189.1 GCA_945861255.1 Candidatus Sulfopaludibacter sp. SbA3 | reverse complement strand
AATCACGTTGAACAGATCGCCATCGGCGAACTGCACCACGCGGTCTTCGGTCAAATTCGAAGGCTGCCAGGTGGGCACGCGCATCGGGACCGTACCCTTGCCCATGCCCGTTTGATCGTGGCACGGAGAACAGTAAATATTGAACCTGGTCTGGCCTTGCTTCAACAACGCCATGGTTACGGGCACCGGCATTTTGCCCACATACATCCCGTTTTCGAGGCCCGTATAAAAGGGCGAATCGTCACGCAAGTGGCCGCGCGCCACCACGCCTTCCGGAGGCAAGTGGCTCACCCGGCGGTTCTCGAACAAGTCCGTTTCCAGCAACTCGGATTGCGCCTTGAACTTGGGCTGGTGCTTCATGTCGTCCCACACCTGGATGGGAGGATTGCGCTGGATGCTGGAGCAGCCGGCCAGCAGCGTCATAGCGAAAGTGATGACAACAGCGCTCGTACGCATCAGCCTTCGACGACCTCCACTTCCGCCGCGCCCACTCCGCGCAGATGATCGGCGGATTTGGCGGGCTCAAACATCGGATCGTCCGCTTCAATCACCAGCAGAAAGCGGTCATCGGAGGCGCGGTGCGAATTCTTATAACACATGGAAGGGTGATACAGCCGGGGCAGGCCGTTGATGGCCCACATGCCGAGGAACGCGGCAAACGCCGAAAACAGCACGGCCAGCTCAAACGTCACCGGAATGGAATAGGAGACGTCGAACAACGGCTTGCCGCCGATCACCAGCGGGTAATTGACCGCGCCCACCCAGTACATTAGGCCCTGCGCCGTCGCCGCGCCCAGGATCGTGAAGCACACAACAATCCAACCGAGTTTCGACGACGGCACGCCGATGGCGTCGTCGATGCCGTGCACCGGAAACGGCGTCATGGCGTCGAGCTTGGTATAGCCCATGCCGCGGATCTTGCGGCCGGCTTCCACTAGGTCATGCGGCTCGGAGAATTCGCCGATCACGCCGTACACCTTGTCGTCGCCGATACCAAGTTTGTCCATCGTGGAAGGAGTCATTTGGAAACTACCTCCTGATTCTTGAACGCGCCCTTTTGGTGTGCCAGCACGCCCTTCACTTCGGACATCGCGATCATCGGCAGGAACCGGGCGAACAGCAGGAACAGCGTCAGGAACAAGCCGATGGTTCCGGCGAACGTGCACATATCCACCCAGGTGGGTTTGAAGTAACCCCACGAGCTCGGCAGAAAGTCGCGGTGCAAGCTGGTGACGATAATCACGAAGCGCTCAAACCACATCCCAATGTTAGTGGTAATACTCAGCACGAACATGACCGGTATGCTGGTCCGCAATTTTTTGAACCAGAAGAACTGCGGCGAGATCACGTTGCAGGTGACCATGGTCCAGTAGGCCCACCAGTAAGGACCCATCGCACGATTCAGGAACGCGTAGCGCTCATACGTGTTGCCGCTGTACCACGCGATGAAGAACTCCGTGGCATACGCGTAGCCGACGATCGATCCCGTCACCAGGATGATCTTGTTCATGTTCTCCAGGTGCTTCATCGTGATGATGTTGTGCAAATTCAGCGCCCACCTGGCGATGATCAGCAGCGTCATCACGCATGCGAACCCTGAGAAGATCGCGCCCGCGACGAAGTACGGAGGGAAGATGGTGGTGTGCCAGCCGGGAATCACCGACGTCGCGAAGTCGAAGCTGACGATGCTGTGTACGCTCAACACCAGCGGCGTCGAAATGGCCGCCAAAATCAGGTACGACATTTCGTAATTGCGCCAGTGCCGCGCACTTCCTCGCCACCCGAGGCTCAGAATTCCAAACACCACCTGTTTGGTCCTGGTCACCGCGCGATCGCGTAATGTAGCCAGATCCGGCACCAGACCCGTAAACCAGAACAGCGCCGAAACGGTGAGGTACGTCGAAACCGCGAACACGTCCCAGATCAGCGGGCTGCGGAAATTCTGCCACAGGTTCAGGTCCGTGTTGGGAATCGGGAATAACCAGTACGCCCGCCACGGGCGCCCCGTGTGAAACAACGGGAAGACGCCGGCGCACATAACGGCGAACAGCGTCATGGCTTCGGCGGAGCGGTTGATCGAGGTTCTCCATTTTTGACGGAACAGGAACAAGATCGCCGAGATCAGCGTGCCGGCGTGGCCGATACCGATCCAGAAAACGAAGTTGGTGATGTCCCAGGCCCAACCGACGGGCCGGTTGTTGCCCCATACTCCGATGCCGTTCCAGACCAGAAACGTCAGCATCGCTCCCAACAGCGCTGTGACCCCGCCCGTGATGGAGAGCGTGATCCAGTACTTGAGCGGCGTCTTGAGCACGTCCCCCTCGGTGATCACGCTGATCTGCTCGGTGAGGTCGTGGTAGTCCTTGGCTCGAATGAGCGGCGGATTGACTTCCATCAATGCCGGGTGTTGTTCGACTACGCTCATGCTTGTAACTCCGGATTGGGATTGCGCAACTTGGCGAGATACGTCGTCCGCGGCTTCACGTCCAATTCCGCGAGCATTGCGTAGTTGCGCTCCTGCTTCTTCAGCTTGGATACCTTGCTATTGGGATCGTTGATGTTGCCGAATTCGATCGCCTGAGCCGGGCAGGTCTGCTGGCATGCCGTCTTGATCTCGCCGTCCTTGATCTCGCGGCGTCCATCGACCTTGGCTTTGATCCGGACTTCTTCAATGCGCTGCACGCAGTAGGTGCATTTTTCCATCACGCCGCGCATGCGGACGCTGACGTCCGGGTTATATACCAGCGTCGTGATTTCTTCTTCGGCCAGCCGGATGCCCACCGTTAAGTCGGTGGATTCGCTGCCGCGCTTGTGGAAGTTCAGGAAGTTGAAGTGCCGCACCTTGTAGGGGCAGTTGTTCGAGCAATACCGTGTACCCACGCACCGGTTATAGGCCATGTCATTCAAGCCTTCGGGGCTGTGCGTGGTGGCTTGCACCGGGCACACGTTTTCACATGGGGCGTTTTCGCACTGCATGCAGGGTAGAGGTTGCTCTACCACCTGCGGGTCGTTTTCATCCCCGGTGTAATAGCGATCCAGACGCAGCCAGTGCATTTCGCGGCCGCGCAGCACCTGATCCTTGCCCACCACCGGGATGTTGTTTTCCGCGGTGCAGGCCACAATGCAGGCGTTGCAGCCCGTGCACGACGTCAGGTCGATCGCCATGCCCCACTGATAGCCCTTGTCGTACTTCACGCCGGGATAAATCGATTCCAGCGCCGGAACTTCCGCCATCTCCTCGATGATCTTCGGCTCCTTCTTGTATTCCTCGACGGTGGCCTCGCGCACGATGGGCCGGTTGTTCTGCGAGGTGGCATTGTTGCCGCCGTCGTCGATCACGCCGTGCTCCTGCGTGGATGCGTGACGGTGCTTCCCGCCGGTCGCGGCAACCGCGAATCCCTGGCCGGACCAGTAGCCGTCCGTGGTGCGAATCAGGTTGGCGTTGAAGCCGACATCCTTGCCGACGCGCCCCGCGCCCTGCCGTCCATAGCCGAGCGCGATCGAAATTGCGTTATCCGCATGGCCCGGCTGGACCATGACCGCGGCTTCCATCTTGTAGGCGCCGCGCGAAATCGAGATCACATCCCCGTCGGACAGCTTCTGCGCGCGCGCCATGCCGGGGCTGATCATTGCCGCATTGCCCCAGGTGAGCTTGGTCATGGGGTCCGGCGTTTCCTGCAGCCAGCCGTTGTTGGCGTAGCGCCCGTCCCACGTGGAGGAGCTCGGATAGAAACTCACTTCGACGCCGCTGGCGCCAGTTCTCGGCTCAGCCGCTAGAGCCGCCGCGATTTTCTTCGCGTCCGCGGTCACTTTTTCGGGCGCGACGATCTTGGAAGAAGCCACCACGCCATCGTGCAGCGCTTTGCGCCACAACTGTTCCTTATCGCCGGTGAACTGATCCGTCCAGTACTTCTTGACGATGTCGTGGCCCTTGGTCTCTTTGCCGGCGATCACCAGCGCGACAACCTCCAACGCCGATTTGCCGCCGAATAACGGCTCAATCATCGGCTGCTGGATTGCGCCCAGGCCGTCCGACGTGGCTGCATCGCCCCAGGATTCAAGGAAATGCGCTTCCGGAACGTGCCACTTGGCGGCCATCGCCGTTTCGTCTTTTTCCGCGCCCAGATGGATGGAATTCTGAACCTTGGCCAGGGCGGCGCCGAACTGCACATCGGCCGGAGCCGAATACACGGGATTGCCGCTGAGAATCACCAGAGTCGAAATCCGCCCGGCAGTCATTTCCGCGGCGAGCGCCTTCAGTGCCTCCACACCGCTGTTCGATTTTTCGATCACCGGCTTGGTGTAGGTCACGCAGGTGGAGCCGACGCTTTGGTTGATGGCCGCGGCGAGCGCGTGTACTACCGCCGGCTGGCGCGGACCGGCCGTCACCAGCGCTCGCGCGCCCGCGGCTTTCAAGTCCTTCACCAACGCGGCGAGGAACTTCGCGCGTTTGTCATTTGGTTGATTATTGACAACGTTCAACCCGGCTACCGCGCCCACGCCCGCCGCCAGGTCGGCGGCGAACTGCTTGACCTCGCTCACCTGCATGCGCAGACGGTGATCCGCGTTCGCGCCGGTGATGGAGAACTGGCTCTCCACGGCGTACAACCGGTTCATCTTATCCAGATCTTCTTCGCTCTCAATGCGCCGGCCCTTGCTGAACAGCGTAGTCATGAAGGGCGAGGCCGAATCCAGACCCAGGAAATCATTGTCAAGCGCGACGATCACTTTGGCCTGGTCGAACTTCGGATGCGCGTACATCTGCTGGCCGAACGCCATCACGGAACCCGCCAGCTCCCACTCGCGAGAAACGGGTTCGTACTCCACCCACTTCGCCTGCGGATATTTCTTGAGCGCCTCGGTGCGCAACGCGCTCAGGGATGGGGACGTCACCGTTTCGCTCAAGAACCGCAGCCCGGCGCCATCGCCCAGGGGAAGCTTCGCCGCAGCGGCCCCGAACGCATCCCACTTCGATTCCTTGCCGGATTCGAGCACGTGCATCGAACGGTCCGGATCGTAGACGCCCAGCACGGTGGCCTGCTCTATGGACGTCGCCGCGCCCAAGCTATGCGGGTGGTCCGGGTTGCCCTCGATTTTCGTCGGCCGCCCGTCGTGCGTTTCCACAAGCAAGCCCGTCACGTGTCCACCCAGGGAATGAACGGTTGTGTAGTAGAGAGGCTCGCCAGGCGCATACTCCGCCGCTTCCACGCCCTTCGAATTCGGCAGGATGTGCTCCACGGGACGCCGGCAGGCCGTCAGACCAGCCAACCCGAAGGAAGCCGCCATCAACTTCAGCACCGTGCGGCGGGAATTACCCTCCAGCATTTCGCTGGCGTTCGCCGGAAATTCACGATGCACGAATTCGCGGAACTCGGGCGTGTCGGCCAGCTGGTTGACGCTGCGCCAGTATCTGGGGCCGCTGCCCGGCCCCCCTAGGGGCGTGTGGGTTTGTGTGATATTGATAAAACTCATCGGTGGCACCCGGAACAATTCGTGGGGGGATCGATATGTTTCTGCTCCACGATCTCGCGGCCTATCGCGGCCGGGTCGCGATCCGGAACCCAATCGAGCTTCGTCACCAGCTCCGCGGGCCGGATGTTCGGCGCGGGGTTGCGATGGCATTCCAGACACATCGCCATGTTCAACGGCTTTTCCTGCTTCACCTCGATCATTTGATCGATGCGTCCGTGGCAACTCACGCAACTCACACCTGCCGTAACGTGCGCCTGGTGGTTAAAATAAACGTAGTCCGGCATCCGGTGGATTTGCACCCACGGGATCGGCTTGTTCATCGCGTAACTCTGCCGGACCAGTTCGAGACGCGGGCTGTCTTTTTTGACCTCCGTATGGCAGTTCATGCAGGTGGAGGTGGCGGGCACCGCGGCGAACGCGGCTTTGTACACGGTGGAATGGCAATAATAGCAGTCCAGGCCCAACTGGCCGGCGTGCAGCTTGTGGCTGTACGGCACCGGTTGCACCGGTTGGTATCCTGTGTCCATCACTGTTGGATAGGTGTAGTAGGTATAGGCAGCGGTACCAGCCAGCGCGCCCACCACGACTACGGCACCGATCACCTTTAGAACTATGTCAGATGCCTTCGGAAAGATAACAGCCATTTCGCTTGTTAGTCCCTGTGTTGATCCCTGTGCTAGTCCCTGTGTCGATCCCTGGCCCTCAAATGCGGTAGTACTGGGTCCGCCAAGTCACGCGGGAGGTCACTTTCTTTTCTATCATAATCGCATCCGTTGCGCAACCGGAGTAAAATTTCTTGTCTAGCCGGAAAAAACAAGCTATCGGAAGAATCTTTGGCGACCTCAAAGTCCGCCCGAAATTGATGGTTCTGCACAACGTCTTCTTCTTGCTGCTGACTTGCGTCGTGTACTTCTCGCTGATTCCACTGTTTGAGCGTCTGGTGTCGGATGCTCGCGCAAGAGAAGTCGCGATTTTGCAGCAGGTGCCGCCCACGGAGGGCACGGCGGCGGCGCAGCCTTCTCCGGAGCAGCCCGCTTATGATCAGACCGTTTCTCGTGCGCGAATCACCCTTTTCCTGGGCCTGGGCGCAATCTACGTACTGGCCGTCCTTTTGCTGGAGAGCACCATCATGCCGCTGTACGTCTACCGCCCCATCCGGCGAATGCTGAGCGCGGACGCAGCCACCCAGTCCGGCGACCGGGGAGCGGAGATCATCCCGGCAGAGGAAATCCTGGACGATGAAATCGGCCAGATCATGCGCTCGCGCAACGCCACGGTAACCGCGCTGCGGAAACATGAGGACGAACTGGCCACGGCGCTCGGCCGGCTGGAAGAGCAGGACCGCCTGGTGAGCCTGGGGCTTCTATCCGCCAGCGTGGCGCACGAACTGAATACTCCGCTCGCCGTACTCAACGGTTCCATAGAGAAACTGATCGAAACCACCAAAGATGCGCCCACGTTGGAGCGCTTGCAGCGCATGCAGCGCGTGGCGCAGCGGCTGCGCCGGATCAGCGAAAGCCTGGTGGATTTCTCCAGGGTCCGCAAGCAGAACATGGAGCCCACCGCCGTGCGTCCTTTGATCGATGAAGCCTGGTCGCTGGTGGCGATCGACGAAAAAGCGTCGAGCGTGGCATTCTCCAATGAAGCGCGCGCCGGGGACAGGGTGGTGGGGAACTCGGACCGCCTGCTGCAAGTATTCGTCAACCTGCTGCGCAACGCGCTGAACGCGGTGGGATCGAACGGCGTGATCGAAGTCCGAACCAAACGCGAGACACGCAATGGACGCGCATCCGTCATCATCACGGTGGAGGACAACGGTTCGGGAATTCCCTCCGACGTACTGCCGGACATTTTTGACGCCTTCGTAACCACGCGTCTGGACGCGCGCGGTACGGGGCTGGGTTTGACCGTCTCCGAAGGCATCGTGACCCAGCATGGCGGGACCATTTCGGCCAGCAACCGGCTGCATGGGGGAGCTTGCTTGGAAGTATGCCTGCCGGCGGCCTGATGCGGGTATCGCGCTATTCAAGCCTGCGGAAACGGTAGAGTTTCCCCGCCCTGGTTTCCATCACCAATTGCGCCGGCATCTTCCGCAGCCGCTCGGCGGTAGCTTGACAGTATTGGACGCCCACATGGGACGTCGTTAGTAACAGAAACTGTGGTCCAGCGCTGTGCGAAGCTGACCAGAGCGGGGCGGCAGTTAAGGCCGACGATTCTTTGGCGCTTTCATGCCCGATTGACAGTATGGCTCCGGTGTTT
>CAMAUG010000188.1 GCA_945861255.1 Candidatus Sulfopaludibacter sp. SbA3 | reverse complement strand
TTCCGTGTGCCTCGCGAGACTCGTGAGACAGTCGCCTTCACGGACCTGGTGTATGGCGAGCAATCCAAAGCCACGGCGGACATCGAAGACTTCGCGCTGCTGCGCAGCAACGGCCTTCCCACCTATCACATGGCATCCTGCGCCGACGACGCGGACCTGCGCATCAGCCACATTATCCGCGGCCAGGATCACTTGACCAACACCTTCAAACACGTGCTGATTCTGGAAGCGCTGGGCATCACGCCTCCCGCGTTCGCCCATCTTCCGCTGCTCATCGCGCCGGACGGCTCCAAGCTCTCCAAGCGCAAGCATGGCCCTGTAGTCAGTGTCACCACATATCGCGACGGCGGCTTTCTTCCGCACAGTTATGTCAACTTCTTGTGCCTGCTTGGATGGTCTCCCAAGAACGATCGCGAAGTGCTGTCGCGGGAGGAACTGGTGGATCTGTTCACGCTTGACGGCGTCAACCGCTCCAACGCCACCGTGAATTTCACCGAAGAAGACCCGTTCGATCCCAAGGCGCTGTGGTTAAACGCGGAGCATGTCCGTGCGATGCCGTTGGACGAACTGGCCGCGCAGGCGCTGCCGTTCGCGCGCGCGGCGGGATTCCGAGTGGATGAAGCGCGCATGCGGCAAATCGCGCCGCTGATTCAAGAGCGCATCCGGACGTTCAAGGACGTGGCCACGGTCGCGGACTTCTTTTTCGCGGACGAATTGGCGCCCTACGACCCTGCCGAGCTCATCCCGCAGAAAGGCGATGCGGCCATGGCCGCCGCGTCGCTTGAAGCCGCGCGCCGGATCTTGCAGTTGGCGGAATTCAATCACGACGGGCTGGACGCCGCGCTTCGCGCCGGCGCTGCACAATTGGGCATGAAGGCCGGGCAGATGTTCCAGCCGGTCCGCGTCGCCGTGTGCGGCCGCAAAAACGCGCCTCCGTTGTTTGAAACGCTCGCCGTGCTGGGCCGGGAGACGTGCCTGCGCCGCATCGGCCGCGCGCTGGAGATTCTGCAAACCACAACCACCGCATGAGTGAAATGACCCCTAGCGCAACACCAACGCAATCGAACTTCATCCGTGACATCATGGCTGCGGACCTGGCCAGCGGTAAGCACGAAGGCCGCGTGCACACGCGCTTTCCTCCAGAGCCTAACGGTTATCTGCACGTGGGGCACGCCAAGTCCATCACCATCAACTTCGGGCTCGCCGGAGAGTTCGGAGGCAAATGCAATCTGCGCTTCGATGATACGAATCCGGAAAAGGAAGAAACCGAGTACGTCGATTCCATCATCGAAGACGTCAAATGGCTGGGCGGCGATTTCGGCGGCCGCATTTTCTACGCCTCCGATTACTTCCAGCAACTCTACGATTGGGCCGTGCAACTGATCAATGCCGGCAAGGCGTACGTATGTGACCTTTCCGCCGAGGAGGTCCGCCGGACGCGCGGTAACTTCACGGAACCCGGCAAGGACAGTCCGTACCGCACCCGCTCCGTGGAAGAGAACCTGGCTCTGTTTGAACGCATGCGCGCGGGTGAATTTCCAGACGGCACGCGCACGCTGCGCGCGAAGATCGACATGGCGTCCCCGAATCTCAACATGCGCGATCCGGTGATGTACCGCATCCTGCATGCCGAGCATCACCGCACCGGCAACCAGTGGTGCATTTATCCGATGTACGATTACGCGCACGGCCAGTGCGATTCCATCGAGAAGATCACTCACTCCATCTGCACGCTGGAATTTGAGGACCACCGCCCTCTGTACGATTGGTTCATCCAGCAGCTCGGCATTTACGCGCCGCAGCAGATCGAGTTCGACCGTTTGAACCTCACCTATACGATGATGAGCAAGCGCAAGCTGCTCAAACTGGTGAAAGATGGGCACGTAAACGGCTGGGACGACCCGCGCATGCCCACCATCAGCGGCATGCGCCGCCGCGGTTACACGCCGGAGGGCCTGCGCAACTTTTGCGCGCGGCAGGGCGTCTCGAAGACCAATGGCATCACCGAACTATCGCTGCTCGAATACTTCATTCGCGAGGATCTCAACAAGCACGCGTTGCGCGTGATGGGGGTGCTGCGGCCCTTGAAAGTGGTCATCGATAATTATCCGGACGACCAGGTGGAATGGATGGAGGCAGTCAACAATCCGGCGGATTCCAGCGCCGGAACACGCCAGGTGCCATTTTCCAAAGTTCTCTACATTGAGCAGGACGATTTCCGCGAGGATCCACCGAAGCAGTTCTTCCGCCTGTCACCCGGCCGCGAGGTGCGGCTGCGCTATGGGTACTTCGTTACGTGCACCAGCGTGGTCAAGAACGCGCAGGGAGAGGTGGTGGAGGTGCATTGCACCTACGATCCAGCTACGCGCGGCGGCGATTCGCCCGATGGCCGCAAAGTGAAATCGACCATGCACTGGGTCTCAGCGGTGCATGCGATCGGCGCGGAAGTCCGCCTCTACGAAACGCTCTTCACCAAGGAAGACCCCAACGACGTGCCGGAAGGCCAGGACTTCACATCGAATCTCAACCCCAGGTCTTTGGAAACTGTCACGGCGAGGGTGGAGCCCAGCGTCGCGGGAGCCCCTCCGATGACGCGCTATCAATTCGAACGTTTGGGTTACTTTTGCGTGGACAAGGGATCCACGCCGGAAACGCCCGTCTTTAACCGCACGGTGACTCTCAAAGACGCCTGGGCGAAAATCGAAAAGAAAACGAAATAGCGGCAGGCCTCCGGCGAAACAACATGATCATTCTAGGATTAGGCGGATTACTGGACGGCGCCGCGAGCGCGGTGCTCAAAGATGGCCAGCTGCTCGCAGCCGTGGAAGAATCGAAGATCTCGCGCGGACTGCGGTTGGGCGGCCATCCACAAGCGGCCATTCCCCAAAGCGCGGTCGACGAAACGCTGCGCCTCGCGCGCACAACCCGTGAAAAGGTGAGTTGCGTCGCCCTGGTGCGCCCGTTGGCTCAAGGCCCGGAAGCTCGCGTGCATTTAGCGTTGCGCGACCAGTTTCCAAACGCCGAAATCACCGTGCTGGATCATCATTTGGCGCACGCGTCCTCGGCATTTTTCGCGTCGCCCTTCGCGGAGGCCACCATCCTCACGCTGGATCGCACGGGGGATTCCCGTTGCGGCGTTCGTTGGAAGGCCAAAGGAAATCAACTCCAGGCCGAGCGCGAATGGTACTACCCGGATTCGCTAGGACGCCTGTACGGCGCGGTTACCGAACTGCTGGGCTTCCACGCCCGGGCCGACGAACACAAGGTGCAGTGGCTTTCAACGTTCGGCGACGATCGTTTCGTGCCTCTGTTCCGGGAGACTGTCTCAAACACCGGGCGCCTCAGTCCGGCGTATTTCGACGCCAATCGCACCACGGCGGGAGGCTTCAGCGCCAAGTTTTATGAGCGCCTCAAACTACACGACGGCGCGCGCATTCCCGAATCCATGGCGGCATCGGTGGCGTTCGGGTTGCAGCGAACCGTCGAGGAAACGGCTCTCGCGATGGCAGGACACGGGGAGAACCTTTGCCTGGCCGGCGGCCTGTTCTACAACGCGCTGTTGGTCGATTTCCTGGAGCGCTGCGGCAAATGGAAGAACGTGTTCGTGCCGGGGGCGGCGGGTAACGCCGGCACCGCGATCGGCGCGGCTGCCTACGTTTGGCGGCAGCAGCATCCCGATGGCGACCCCATCGGCGCGGACCTTCTCCTAGGCCCAAGCTATGGCGCCGAGGAAATCAAGCAGGTGCTCGAAAACTGCAAGCTGCGCTTCAAATACTCCCGCTCGACGGACGACCTGCTTTCCACCGCCGTCCACATGCTCGGTGAACGCAAGATCGTCGCGTGGATGCAGGGGCGCATGGAATTCGGCCCGCGCGCGTTGGGGAACCGCAGCATTCTGGCGTCGCCCCTGGATCCCTACTCCACCGAGAATCTCAACGTATTCATCAAGCATCGTGAGCCGTTCCGCAAGTTCGCGGCCTCGGTGCCGCAAGAACTCGCGGCGGAATACTTTGATGCGGGTCCCAATGCCCGTCAGCTCGCCAGCGTCGGCCGCGTGAAGCCCGCGCATCGCAAGACATTCAACTCGGCAATCCTGGGCGAAGACATCGTGCGCGTTCACGTGGTGGCGGAGGCCGATAATCCCTTGTATCACCGCCTGTTGCATGAGGCTGGACGCGCCACGGGATTACCGGTGCTGTACAATACCAGCTTCAACCTGTTCGGGGACCCGCTGGTTTCCACGCCGCGCGACGCCGTCCGCAGCTTTTGCTCGTCGGGTATCGACGCGCTGTTCGTAGGCAATTTTCTGGTCGAGAAGTAACCTGAAGCGACAGGCGTGGGACTGGCCGCTATCCTCGCGCGCGCGACGCAGGAGCCGCGGCAGCCGCCACGGGAGGCGGAGCAATCACTGGCGCGGGCGGTTCCGCGCGCAGCAGACCTAAGGCTTTGCGTAGCTCGACATCCAGCTTCTTGTACATATCCGGGTTATCTTTCAGGAACTGGCGCGCGTTTTCGCGGCCCTGGCCGATGCGCTCGCCCTTATAGCTGTACCAGGCGCCGGACTTCTCCACCAGATTCTGCGCGACGCCCAGGTCGATCAAATCGCCTTCCTTCGAAATGCCCTCGCCGTAAATGATGTCGAACTCGGCCTCGCGAAACGGCGGCGCCATCTTGTTCTTGACGATCTTGATCTTGGTGCGGTTGCCGGTGACCACATCGCCGTCCTTGATCGCTGCGATGCGCCGGATATCGGCCCGTATGCTCGAATAGAACTTCAACGCGCGGCCGCCGGTAGTGGTTTCCGGATTCCCGAACATCACGCCGATCTTCTCGCGAATCTGGTTGATGAATATCAGGCAAGTATTCGATTTTGAAACGATGCCGGTCAGCTTCCGCATGGCCTGCGACATCAACCGCGCGTGCACGCCCATGAAGCTGTCGCCCATTTCGCCGTCGAGCTCGGCCTTCGGCACCAGCGCCGCCACCGAATCCACCACCAGCACGTCGATTGACCCGGAGGCGATCAGCGCGTTGGTGATCTCCAGCGCCTGTTCGCCGTAATCCGGCTGCGAGACCAGCAGATTATCTACGTCCACGCCTAGTTTGCGCGCATACGCGGGATCGAGCGCGTGTTCCACGTCGATATACGCCGCCATTCCGCCCACCTTCTGCGCTTCGGCAACCACCTGCAACGCGACCGTGGTCTTGCCCGACGATTCCGGGCCGAAGATTTCGGAGATGCGCCCGCGCGGGAAGCCGCCGATCCCCAGCGCGAAATCAACCGAGATCGATCCTGTCGAGATCGCCGGCACCGCCTGCACCGTCTGCCCGCCCAGCCGGATGACGGAGCCTTTGCCGAACTGTTTTTCGATCTGGCTCAGGGTCGCGCCTAGCGCGCGCGCGCGTTCTTTTTCGTCCATGTGTGGAGGCCTCTCTTCACGGGTGCACGGGTCACGTCTGGTTCGGGGGAAGCCTCATTATAGCGCGACGGCGCCGGCCGCTTTGCGGGTGGCAACGGGAGTCAGCTTATGGGATCGCCGAGCGATCCAAGTGTCCAACCGCGGCGTGAAACTGGAGCGCAAGTATCAAACAGCCGCGCTTCACCCTTGCGCGCGGCTTCCGCTTCCGGTTCTAATGGCATAGAGGAGCGCGCGCCATCTTTCAAATTTCCGTCCTGGCATCGTCGAGCTCCGGCAACTGTTCGCTGGTTGCCACGGACCGCACGCGCCTCCTGGTGGACGCCGGACTGTCCCGCAAGGAAACGTTTGAACGGCTGAGCGCCATCGGCGTGGCTCCCGAAACGCTAACCGCCATCCTCATCACGCACGAGCATAGCGACCACATCGGCGGGTTACAGATCATCGCCAAAAAACTCGATATTCCCGTGTACGTTTCCCGTCTCACGGCGCCGGCCATTCCGTGGGATGAAAATTACGCGCCTAAGATCGAATCGTTCGCCGCCGGCTCACGCTTTCCCATCGGCGATATCGATGTGACCAGCTTCACCATCCCGCACGACGCCGTGGACCCCGTGGGTTTCACGTTTCAGGCGCACGGCATCAAAATCGCGATCGCTACGGACTTGGGATACATGCCGGATTCCGTCCGCTTCCACCTGCGCGGCTCCGACGTGCTGCTGCTGGAATCCAATCACGACCTGGACATGCTCAAAGTCGGCCCGTATCCCTGGTCCATCAAACAGCGGATCATGGGGCGCATGGGGCATTTGTCGAATGATGTCGCCTGTTCGTTCATCCGTGACGATCTGGATACGCGCACGTCCACGTTGATCCTGGGCCACTTGAGCGCGCAGAATAATCACCCGGCGATCGTCGAACAATGCGCACGGCAGGCTCTGGAAGGACGCGCGTTGTTCACAAAGCTGGTGATTGCCGAACCAAAAGCTCCCACGGAGTCGTTTGTCTACTAGGATTGCGTACTAGATTGCGTACTAAAATGATTTGTCCGCGCTCGTGCCGGCCCGCGCGCCGTGCCAGGGATCTTCTCATCATATGATTGCTCGCTATACCAGACCTGAAATGGGCCGCATCTTCAGCGACGAAAACCGTTTCGCGCGGTGGCTCGAAGTCGAACTGGCCTCCAGCGAAGCCTTGGCCGAAACCGGTGAAGTGCCGGCCGAAGCCGCGCGCGCTCTCCGCGAGCACGCCGGCTTCAGCGTGGCGCGAATCCACGAAATCGAACGCAGTGTCAAGCACGACGTCATCGCCTTCACCACCGCGGTGGCGGAGACCATGCAGGCCGCCGGCCAAGCCTCCGCATCACGCTGGCTGCACTACGGCATGACGTCCAACGATGTCGTCGATACCGCGCAAGCGCTGGTTCTCAAGCAGGCCTCGGCGCGGTTGCGGCACGGTACGCTCGCGCTGATCGACTGCCTGCAGCGCCGCGCTCACGAATTCAAACATACGGTGCAGATCGGCCGCACGCACGGCGTTCACGCCGAACCCATCACATTCGGACTGAAACTGGCGCTGTGGTATGACGAAATGACGCGCAATTTGGCGCGCTTTGACGCTGCGGCCGAAGATCTGCGCGTCGGCAAGATCTCCGGGGCCGTTGGCGCTTTCGGGCACATTGGTCCGGCCGCTGAAGAAAAAATTTGCGCGCGCTTGGGTCTGAAGCCGGCCGCCGTTGCCTCCCAGGTGATCGCGCGAGACCGCCACGCCGCCTGGATCTGCGCGCTGGCACTGATCACCGCGACGCTGGAGAAAATCGCGTTGGAGGTTCGCCATCTGCAGCGCACGGAAGTGCGCGAGGCAGAGGAGCCATTCACGGAGGGCCAAAAAGGCTCCTCCGCCATGCCCCACAAACGCAACCCGGTTACTTCGGAACAGATTTGCGGCCTTGCGCGGGTGGTGCGCGGGAACCTGAACGCCGCCATGGAGAACGTCGCGCTGTGGCACGAACGAGACATCTCGCACTCCTCCGTTGAGCGCGTGATTCTGTCGGATTCGGCCATCCTCACCGACTATCTGCTCGCCAAGGCCACCTGGTTGGTGGAGGGCCTCCGCGTCTACCCCGACCGCATGCTCCGCAACCTGGAAAGTACCCGCGGGTTAATCTTTTCTGGCCAGCTTCTGTTGGATCTTTCCGCCGCGGGCATGCTTCGGGAGCAGGCGTATCGCTTAGTGCAGGGCCACGCTATGCACGCCTGGGACACCGAGGGCGATTTTCGCTCCGCGGTAGAGAGCGACCCGGAAGTTCTTTCTTATCTTC
>CAMAUG010000187.1 GCA_945861255.1 Candidatus Sulfopaludibacter sp. SbA3 | reverse complement strand
CACTTCCCAGCATCCCGCCTCCTCCTTCAGGCCCGTCTTGTGTTAGAAACAGGCTCCTCTTCAGGCCCGTCTTGTATTAGATAAGAGTCCGGATGGGTCCGCCCGGCCGTTGCTGCTAAACTGAAAACAAAATGGCTCTGATTGAAGGTTGTAAACACTCCCTCGACATCACCGTTCCGGTGGAAGAAGTCGAGAAAGAAACCACGCGCGCCGCCGCCGCCATCCAGGTAAAAGTGAAGCTGCCCGGATTCCGTCCCGGCAAAGCCCCGCTGAGCATGGTGCGCACGCGCTTTGCCGGCGATATCCGGCAGGAAGCCCTGGAAACACTCATCCCTCGTTTCCTGAACGCCGCGTTTGAGCAGGATCACCTGGAGGTGGTCAGCCAGCCCAACATCAGCGACGTCCACTTCCACGGCGGCGAACCCCTGCGGTTCAAGGCGGAGTTTGAAGTGGCGCCCACCTTCGAACTCGGCGAATACACGGGCCTCACCGTGACCTACGCCGAGCCGGTGGTGACCGCCGCCGATGTGGACGCCCGCGTGAATGAAGTGCTGGAGCGCAAGGCCGAGTACGTCAACGAGGAGCCTCGCCCGCTGGCCGATGGCGACTACGGAATGATTGCGCTGGAAAGTATTTCCGGCGTCGACGAAAGGGTCCAGCAGGACGAACTGATGCTGAAGATCGGCGACCAGGCCACCTTGCCCGTGTTCACCGAGAACCTGCGCGGTCTGTCTCCGGAAGAGTCCCGCGAATTCGACGTGACGTATCCCGACGATTACGACCGCCCCACTCTCGCCGGGCGCACCGTGAAGTTCAAAGCCACCGTCAAGGCCGTTCGCCGCAAGGAATTGCCGGAGCCGAACGACGAGTTCGCCAAGGACCTGGGCGATTACCAGTCGTTCGAGGAATTGCGGGATGCCATCCGCAAGTCCATCGTGCATGAGCGTGAGCACGCCGCCCAGGAGGCTACCAAGCACCAGATCATCGAAAAGCTGGTGGCGGAGCACGTGTTCGCCGTGCCCGCGATTTACGTGGACCGGCAGATCGAGGTGGCGCTCAGAAACCAGTTGGAACAGCTCGCTATGCACGGCGTGGACCCGCGCCAGTTGAAGCTGGACTGGCAGAAAGTGCGTGAAGCCCAGCAGGAACGCGCCACGTTGGACGTGCGCGCATCGCTCATCCTGGACAAGATCGCTGATCGCGAAGCCATCGCTCCCACACAGGAAGAGGTGGATCGAGAGGTCCAGCGCCACGCCCGCCAGCAGCGCGAGCCCGTCGCCGCAGTGCGCGCCAAGCTCCAGAAGGATGGAACGCTCGGCCGCATCGCCGGACAGATCCGCACCGAGAAAACGCTCGCCCTCCTATTCGACAAAGCGCGCAAGGAAGCGCCGAAGCCGGAAGAGCCCAAGCTGGAAGCACCCAATGAAGAGGCGGCGGTGGAAGAAGCCAAGGTAGACGCCACGGAAGCCTAAGGCTCACAGCGGCGGAAGTCAGCAACTGCCTCGCCCGCCGGTCCACACCTGGGCCCAGGAGCCGTTCCGCCGTTGGTAGATCCAGAATTCTTCATTTTCATAGCCGCGCACTTCCACTATCAGCTCGTCTGTTCCATCGCCATCCAGATCCAGCTGATCCGCGAAAAGAAGATTCAGTGAATCCTTACCGTCCTCTAGATCTTTGGTGCGGTGATAGTGCGATAGCTCTATCGTGGATTCTGCATTATCGCCGCGGGCGACAAAAAACAGTTGATGGCGGGCGTTCCTGGTTGTGACCGCGGCGGAACCAATCATCCATCGCTTCCCGCTTCCGTCCACGTCCGTGGTATCCAGATGTTCCACTCTAGTGCGTCCCGCCACCGCGGCTGCGAATCCCTGCTTCTTGAATTCCGAAATAGCTATCCGTGCCGCGTGGGCGCGCTCCTCGAGAGTAGGTTCGCGGCGAGCGCTGGAGTGGGACCGCACTTCCGGCGCGTTTGTCGCCAGAGCGAAAGTGTTCTTCGAAAAGCGGAAGCCGGAATCGGCCGAAACCAAGGCAGCCGACGAATTACATTGCAGGCCCGCCACGCGAGCGATCTTGACGCTGCCCACGCGCTCACCACCCGCGAAGAGGCCGGCTCTCTCTCCAATCTTGTAGTTGTCGGCTTGCCGGCGCCGGGGGCTCCAAATTTGGATCATGATCAGATCACCAAACCGCGCCGTCGGACCGTCGGGAGTGAAGCCGCTTGCATAGCGATTTCGGGTTACTACGTAGACCGGCTCACTGGGTCCGGTCCAGCGACGGCTCTGCTGCGCGCTCAGCGCCGCATCGCCGGCCAGGGCCAGCAACATTAGTGGAACGTGCAGTCTCATGCCGTCGAAAGGCGCAACTTCATCTCAATAGTTCCACAAACGGATAGTGACGGGAGACACCGCGGTGGAGACGTTCGTCGGCCGTAACCAGATTGCAGCGGAGCCTGACCGCCAACGCAACGTAGAGAGAGTCCCACAAACTCAAATGGTGCCGCAACGACAGGTCGAGAGCCTCTACCAGCAATTGCGGGTCTTCGACAAGGCGTGGCCGGCGCCAGTCGAAATACCGGAACGCGGCGCGCGCTTGAGTGGCGGTGAGTTGTTTCCGCCGGACTCGTTTGGAGAGTGCGCTCGCCACCTCCTCCATGAGCGCGCGCGGCGCGATCATTATGACCTCGCCCGAGACGACGCGGCGAAGCAAGTCCAGCGCGCTTTCGCGCCCGGTTTCGAGAATAATCCACTTCACAGCGACGCTCGCGTCGACGACCACCACGGAAGGTTCGGTCATCTCCGCCTTCGATCCTCGCGGATCAACGGCACGCTGCTGGTAAGTTTCGGCAAGGCCGCTACGAATCGTTCGATCTCATCCCACGACGACGCGATCCGCTCCCGCCTTTCGACTTCCCCGGCGGCGGCCGCCAGCGCCAGGATCGCCTCGGAGTTAAGGCTCCGCCCGCGCAGCGCTGCTTCCTGTTTCAGCCTCTTATAGACGAGGTCCGGGACGTTTTTGATCGTCAGGTTCATGGTTCCATTATGCCACCGTAAAGGGAACCAAAGTGGTTGTATCGGGGCACGCTATAATCGTTAGCTTATGCGCAATAAAATCACGGTAGTGGGCGGAGGCAACGTCGGCGCGAGCGCCGCGGTAAATCTCGCGCTGAAAGAACTAGGCGACGTCGTTCTGGTCGACGTCGTGGAAGGCGTGCCGCAGGGCAAAGGCCTGGATATGGCCCAAATGGGTCCCATTGAAGGCTACGACGTGCACGTCACGGGCGCCAACGACTATGAACCCACGGCGAATTCCGACGTGGTGATCGTCACGGCGGGACTGGCCCGCAAGCCGGGCATGAGCCGCGACGATCTTTTACTGGCGAATTTTGAAGTGGTCAAGAACGTCACGGAAAACGTTGTCAAGCACTCGCCGAATGCGATCCTTGTGCTGGTCACCAATCCTCTGGACGCCATGTGCACGGTGGCTCACGCCATTTCCAAGTTCCCCAAGCAGCGCGTGGTCGGCATGGCCGGCGTGCTGGATGCCGCGCGCTTCCGCACCTTCATTGCCATGGAATTGAAGGTCTCCGTTGAGAACGTTACGGCTGTCGTGCTTGGCGGCCACGGCGACACGATGGTACCTGTCACGCGCCTCTCCAACGTTTCCGGCATCCCCTTGGAAGACCTGATTCCGGCGGCCCGTTTGGCTGAGATCGTCGACCGCACGCGTAACGGCGGCGCGGAGATCGTGAAATATTTGAAGACCGGCAGCGCGTACTATGCCCCGTCGGCCGCGGCTGTCGAAATGACCGAGTCGATTCTAAAGGACAAGAAAAAAATCCTGCCGTGCGCGGCGCTGCTCGAAGGCGAGTACGGCATCCACGGCCTCTTCGTCGGCGTGCCCGTGAAGCTCGGCCGCGGCGGCGTGGAGCAGATCTTTGAGCTCAAACTCAACGACGCCGAAAAGGCGGCGCTGGCCAAGAGCGCCGGCGCGGTGCAGGAACTGGTCGACGTGCTGAAGCCGAAGCTGCAGACGGCCGGCGCGTAAGCGCTGCGCTACCGGCAAGTTTCCATGCTGGTTGTTCCTTCACGCGTGATGCGGGCCAATTCGGCGCGCATCTCCTCGATTTCCCCGGACGGGAATCCATCATCCTGAAGCCCTGGACACCACTGAAATCGGGTGCCCGCCGGATACTGAGCGATTCTTGCTTTGGCTTTATCGAAGCTCTCCGCTTGATAACCGCCAATGAGGAACGTGCGGCGATACAATGGATTTCCCGCATACGCCCAAATATGTACTGGCCCGATTCCGAACTCGGTCCACCGTTGGCGGCACTGTTCGTCCACGCACATCGCAAGCAGCCTTTGCGCGCGCTCACCATCGACGATCCAGGATTTCGCGCCGGAGAGCGCATTGAACAGGGATTCGCCACGACTCCGATCACCCCCGCGCGGGTCGTCCTGCTGGAACCAGCGATAGCGAAGTTCTTCTGCTCTTCCGCGCCACTGTTCCGACCATTGCTCCAGGTGACGCCATAACAGGTCCTCGACCTCGGGTCCAGCGTGTGCCGCCAGAGTGAGCGCGGCGTTGCCCGCAGCGTAGCCATCCAGGTCGTCGAGAGTAGCGCGGGCCTGCGCTTCCAAGGTTGGATTCCAAATGATCGCGGCCAACTGGGAGAGTATCGACTGGTAGCACTTCCTCCCGGTTCGCGTAGCCATCGCGTTCGCCAGCAGTTCCCTGCCGTGCTCGGGATCGACGCGAAGGAAGTATGCGAGCAACCACTCTTCCTGACTGCAGTCCCAGGATTGACTCACGTAGAGGTCCGTGAAATGCTGAAGCAATTCGCGTGTCGCGAACTTCGCAGCCAGCGGCAAGATCCCATTTGAGGCAAGCTGATTCGCGAAGACCACGTCCGCCTCGGGAACATCTTGCGCCTCGAGAATCGCGTTGGCCATCTGGTGAAACCGCGGGTCCGGACGAACAAGATCCCGCACAAGGACTTGTCTGGCCTCGCCGGGCGCGATTTCATGCAATCGGTTGAGCGCCTCTTCATACACGTTGCGTGGTTCACGGCGTGAATTGAAATCCCAGATCGCGAGCGCACGTTGCGGAGGAGCCGTTTCGATGACCTGCTTCAGCACCGGTATCATTTGAGGGCTTCGGACGAGCCACCATTTTCCCGTCAACAGCTCCGCTTGCCGATCGCGCGGAAAATCGAGAAACGCCTCAATCAACTGCTCGCGCGTCAAGCCGAAATCTTCGGGAGCATTGAGGCCGGCGGCCTTAGCTTCTTCTGGCGCCGCCGTCATCAGCATTTTCACGCATTCCATACGAGCTGCCGGCGCCTTGCGCGCCAACATCGCAATCAGCTTAACAGCGTACGCGCTTTGCAGTGATTTGAATTCTCGCTGACGCTCTTGCGCTTCCGCGCGCGTCTTCTCCGTTTCCACCTCAGCAGCGCTCGCAATGTGCTCCAAACCGGGGCGGCTTGGATGCAGAGCCGCCAGATCGAACAGTGCACGAAGCCACAGAGCCCACCCAGGGAAAATTGTCGCCGGCACGCTCAGGTATTGGTCGAGTTCCTCCACTACCAAGGCCCGGTGCGGCGAACGGATCAAGCCGGTTGCCACCAGGTGGTTCGCGTCCCGAAGCGACTGAGAGAGTAATAGACGGATGGCATTCGGTGTGCCTAGATGACCCAGTTCACGCAAAGCGTTCATCACCTTCTCATCGGGGAAGCCGGGATTCCACGGATCCGGCTTCAGTGCCTCGGCAGGCGCCGGGAACATCGCGCGAAGCTCCGCGAGTTTAGCCGCTTCCCAAGCCGCATCGGCCGGCGCGATCTCGATTTCCATCACGTTGGAGACCGCCATTTCCGCGTCTTGCCCGAACGGTCCGGGCGAGAGACCCTCACGCATCAGCCGCCGTGACTTAACGTACAGCCGGTAGAGCCCGGGCCGGTCGAATCGGAACCAATCGTTCAGCCGCAGTGGGACCCGGTACGGCTCCTCCCCCAGTGGTGGCGTTCCGTAAGGGCCATCCATCCCAAAGCCTATTACTCCCGAAAAATATTCCGCCAGTGGATCGACGGCTCCAGCGCCGTCCAGCACAAATTCATCGATCGGCAGGCGTCCGCCTCCATCGTAGGTGGCACTGTTGAGCCGGTACTTGTTCAGGACGGTGGTGGAAAAGTCGAGCGTGACGGGAATTGTTTCGCCGATGCGGAAGCGTTGCTGTCCGGAGGTTGTGCGCAGTGCGACACTCACATTCAGCGGGTTCGCCTTAAGATCCTGTCTGTGGCGGTGGAGAAAAGAATCGGCGGCGCGTAAGGGTAAGAAGAGAGCCAGCAGGAGCGGGACGAGGAAGGATGGCAGCATACGTTCTGCAGACGCCGGGCAACTGAAAAAAGTTTCGGAGAATCGCTGCCGCCTATTCGATCCCCATCTGCGCCAGGCGATAGCGCAGCGCGTTGCGCGTGAGACCCAGCAAGCGCGCCGCCTGGCTCTTGTTGCCGTTCGCGCGTTTGAGCGCTTCGCGCAGAATGGATTGCTCATATTGATCGAGCGTCATGCCTTCCGGGAGGAACGCGTCGGTGTGCGTCAACGCCCGCGTACGGCCCGGAGCGGTATCGATTTTGACGTCTTCCGCTTCCACGCGTGGCCCGCGGGCCAGCAGAATGCTGCGCTCCACTACGTTTTCGAGTTCCCGCACATTGCCCGGCCAGGGGTACGCCATCAGGCGTTCCAGTGCGCCCTCGCTGACCTCGCCGTTGAACTTCCGGGCGAAGTGCTCCACCAGATAAGGAATATCTTCCTTGCGTTCGCGCAGAGACGGAATATCAATGGGAACCACGTTGAGCCGGTAGTACAGGTCTTCGCGAAACGTCCCCTGCTCGAGCGCGGCGCGCAAATCCACGTTGGTCGCCGCGATCACGCGCACGTCCGTGTGCATGGTCTTGTTGCTGCCCAGACGCTCGAATTCGCGCTCCTGTAGCACACGCAGCAGCTTCACCTGAACCGAATTCGGCACGTCGCCGATTTCGTCCAGCATCACCGTGCCGGTATCGGCTTGTTCGAACTTGCCCGGCTTGGATGTATTCGCGCCCGTGAATGCGCCCTTTTCATAGCCGAACAACTCGCTTTCCATCAGGTTTTCCGGTATCGCGGTGCAATTGATTTTGACGAAAGGCCGGTCTTTGCGCGGCGAGTTCTGATGAATGGCGCGCGCGATCATGTCCTTGCCCACGCCGCTCTCGCCGGCCAGCAGTACCGTGGCGCGGGTGGGCGCCACGCGCATCACCGTCGCGAAAATGTCCTGCATGGCCGGGCTGTGCCCGATAATGTTTTCGAATTGATAACGTTGGCCCAGCGCCTCGCGCAGCTCGCGATTCTCATTGCGCAGCTTGCTGACTTCCAGCGCCTTCTCCACCACCACGCTGAGGTGATCCAGTGAAAACGGCTTCGGCAGAAAATCCACCGCCCCGCGCTTCATGGCTTCCACCGCGTTTTCCACGGTGCCGAACGCGGACATTACGATCACCGGCGTACGCGAATTCTGCTGCCGGACTTTTTCGAGCAACTCCAGGCCATCCATACCCGGCAGTTTCAGGTCGGTGAGCACCAGATCGCAATCGCCCGCCAGTTTCCAGCCTTCCTCGGCCGTCCCCGCGGCCTTCACCGCGTAGCCCGCGCCGGAAAGATGCAGCCCGATCACGCGCCGCTGCTTCTCTTCGTCTTCGATTACC
>CAMAUG010000186.1 GCA_945861255.1 Candidatus Sulfopaludibacter sp. SbA3 | reverse complement strand
GTGATCGGCCAGCGTGCCGTCCGGCAGAATTTTGCCGCTCAACTCCGCCGCCAGCGCGCGAAGATCAGCGATCTTTGCCGCGTGAGCGCCTAATTTTGGAAACCGCTCGCCCGCCGCCAGCAGAATGGACCGTGCCTCTGCCGCCGCATCGAGCAAACGCGATAGTTCGTGGATCTCCCGCGCCTCCAGCGCCGCTCCTTCAATGCGCAGCCGCGCCACGGCCTGCGCCGGATCGGGCAGATCGCCGAAATTAACTCGAATCGCCGCGCCGCGCGAGGCCCTCTGCGGTTGGGATGCCGCCCGCAAGTACTCGATTCCTTCGCTGGTCTCCTGAAGTTCGTTTTCTATGGCCGCGCGGTCGCTTGATGGAGCGGCGCGCTCCAGTTCCACGCGGCCCAGAGCGCTTCCCACGTAGCGCCCCGCCAGCGCGCGCAAAGCGTCAAACTCCAATACCGGATCCGCGTTCATGCCTGTGCCCCATGCATCCGGTAGGCCCGCTCAATCGCCTCCAGCGTACCGCTGGTGACCTTGTAGTTGCGCAGCTCGGAATGAGGAACCCACTCCACCCGGCTCGCGTCGCTGGCGGGCCGCATCTCTCCGCCTATCGCTTCACAAATGTAATCGACCAGCACGTAGTGATATTCGGCCTTGCCCCCGGCATCCCGCATGATGCGCTCGAAAATGTCGAAGCGCGAACGAATCTCGATCCGCAGCCCGGTCTCTTCCAGCACTTCGCGTTTCACTGCGTCCTCAAGCAGTTCACCTGTTTCCAGCAACCCTCCCGGCAGTGACCAGTAGCCCTTCAGAGGCTCCCCGGCGCGCTCCACCAGTAAGATTGAATCGCCCTTGAACACAATCGCGCCGACGCCGATCAGCGGGTGCTGTGGATACCGGCGGCTAATACGGTAGCGCTCCCTTGACGCCGAGCCGCGTGCGATACACCGAAGTCCGCGCCGTAATGTAGAGTGTCTCCAGATCCGGATCTCCGAACGCTAGATTCGAAGGCGTCTCGGCGACCATGACTTGTCCCAGTAGTTTTGCCGCCCCGTTGGCGGCGGGCGCGTAAACCAGAACGGACTGCGCCGCCACATAGACGTTGCCGTTCACGTCCGTCCGCAAGCCACCCGGAACACCAGGAATCTTCTCGGCGATCACACGCTCGTTGGAAGCCGCGCCTTTGCCGTCCAGATCGTACGCCAGAATGGCGCGCCGGTCGGAATCCGAAACGTACAAAGTTCTGCCGTTGGGCGAAACCGTGATGCCGTTAGGGCGTGTCTTCCACGTGGCCACCAGTTCCAGTTCGCCCCGCGGAGTGATGTGATACACGCCGAAGAAATCAAGCTCGCGCGCGTCTTGTTGCGAGCCGAACGCCGGGTCGGTGAAATACACGTGCCCATCGCGCCGCACCACAATGTCGTTGGGCGCATTGAAGCGCTTGCCCTGGTAGTGCGTCGCCAACACCTCCAGACGGCCGTTCTTCGCCATGCGCGTCACGCGCCGCTGGCGGAACTCGCACGTGTAGAGGCGTCCATCGGTGTCGTAAGCATTCCCGCTCGCGCCGCCCACGCGGCTCGCGAATTCCGCGTCGCCCTGGCCCGGAGTAAACTTGCGGAGCTTGTCCACCACCGTGTCGCTGTAGACAAGGTAACCTTCGTATGACCAAACAGGACCCTCGGCAAAGTGCAGATTCTTCGCTACGCGCTCAGTTTGAATATTGGTGAAGTCCTGCGTGAACCCACACGTCGCCAGCGTCAAGAGTAGAAGAATCGCCCTCACCCTAGAAACTATAACGCACGGCCAGCGATGCGTAGGAGTTGCGCCGGTATTGCCCCAGGAAATCGCCGGCAGCGCCGCGCAGCCATGCAACCCCCGGCGTCACGCGCCAGTGCAATCCGATTGCCTGCGAGTATTCGAAGCGCGCGAAAGACCCGTTCGCGCGAATCGCCGTCTCCACCGCCACGCTCCGGTTAACGTCGATCGTGAGCGCCGCGCGGCCCACAAAGGAGCGCGCGAAGCCGCGATCGGGTGCGAACTGCGCCGGATTTTCAGGCCCGTTCGTGAGCACGTTCCCGGCGTAGCCTCCTACCAGCGACCATTCCTTGACTTGGCGCTCCACCTGGATCACATACAGCAAATATTCCTGCGCTCCCGGCGTCGTGGTCTTGAAGTATCCGCTCTCGCCTTTAATCGTCACCCACGGGAGCTGCACCGCCGCGTCCGCTCCATACATTTCCAGCGTCGGATAAAAGCGCTGCGTGCGGATGGTGAACGCCGCCGGATCGAAACGTCCATCGAACAGAGGCAGCGAGTGATATCCACGAAAGTACGACAACGAATATTCGAAGCCGGATGCGATGTGGTTCCATCGTGCTCCGAATTGCGATCCCCCTGGATAGCGCGCCCCCGCGTCAATAATGCGAATCCCGTTCGCCTCCGGCGGCAGCACCGTCCAGCGTTGGTTCAGAAGCGGCGTGCGGCTCGGAGTGAACCACGGCTGCCACACCAGATCCACCGAATCGCCGCCCTTCGTCACCGTCACACGCGCCGCCGTCACTCCAAGAAAATCGCTGTCGACAACGCTGCCCAGGTAATCCTTAGGCGCGAAGCGGTCGGTGGGCGTCAGAATATCGGTCTTGCCCCAGCGAATGAACTGGCGCCCGATCTCGGCCGTCACCATCCCCTTGTGCAGCGTCGCGCTCAACTGGCGCAACGCCAGCGCGGGCCTCTGCATTTGCCGGTCATCCACGCTGACGCGCGCATCGCGGTCCGTCTGGCGATGCGTATCCGCCCGCGCGTCCAGCGACCCGGAAAGCTTAAACCAAGGTGCGGCCCGGTACGATCCCTCCCAGCGAAACAGTGCCTGATCCATGACGTTCGCCGAATCGTTGCGCGCGTCCCACGGAAAAGCCAACCCTCGGTTTTCGATGAACCCGCGCTGCTCGAACGCGGTGGCTGGGCCCTGCGCCAGCAGCGGCGTCCACGGGGACGCCAGCAGCAACGTCACCACCGCCAGTCGCGGCCGCGCGGCGGGCCATTCGGTGACGCCTCCGGTCATGTACCTCGCCGCAGCGCATCCAATGTGAAATCGGCGTCCTTTAGCGGTATGTTGTATTCCAGCTTGTCGTACTTGAGCGTAGTCCTGCTGTTGCGCGGGACATCCTGAATCTCGGTGGTGCGCGCCGTCCAGATCCCCTTCACCTGTTCAAAATCCCGGTAATCGATCGCACGCAGCAGCCCCTTCTTGTTGTATGACTCCACTTTGACAATCGTGTAGTTCTCTTTTTTCACCCACAAAAAGGAGCGCGTATACTGCGAACTCTTGCGCGGCGTAGATTCCACTTTCCACACGCCGCCTTCATCGCCCAGGAGCTTGAAATCGAACTGCGCCACGTCGCGCTCTTCCAAATCCTCAAAGCTGAAGTCCGTACCGAAAAAGCGCGTCGAGCGGTCCTGCAGAGCGATACGCTGCTCGCGTCCGATCGCCGGCCGCCACATCCACTGGTCACTGGCGCGCTCAGGATGATTGACGATCAGCAACCCCACGCCCTTCACCTCCGCCGGAACGGTGAATCGCAAAATCGATTTGCTGCTGCCGAACGATCCGATGCGGTCGAACGTCCAACGCTTGGTGGCAATGCGGTTGCCGCCGCCGGTCACTTCCAGCGTGCCTTCATAGTGCTGCGATTCCGAGCGCTGCCGCCGCTGCACTTCTTCGATAATCTGGCGCGCGTCCTGCGCGACCAGCGGCGCCGCCAGAAGCAACCAGGGGATTAGTTTCCTACTCATACTCCAGCGCCTCCACAAGCGACCCGCGCACCGCGCTTTCCGCCGGCCCGATCGCCGCAAGGAATGCCGCGATCAGAATCACCGGCGCCAACGCCGCGGCCACGCCCACCGGATAGGAGTAACCAATGTCGATACCGATCATGTCCCGCCGCGCGATTCCGAGCGCGTAATACAGCTCCACCGCTCCCAACGCAAGGCCCAACACAATGCCGATGAAGCCGATCGCTACGGCCTCCATCCACACCGTGTGCCGGATCTGTTGCCGCAATCCTCCCACGGCCTGCAGGACACCCAGTTCGCGCCGCCGGTCCGTGATGGAAACTGTCAGCGCGTTCACGATCCCGAGCATCGCCACCAGCACCGCCACGGCGATCTGAATGTAGGTCAGCCCGAACCACTGATCGGTGAGCCGGGTGACGTATTGGCGGACTTCACTGTTGGTCAACACGAACAGCCTCTGTGTTTTTCCATAGGCGTCCAGAATGCGTTGGCGCACGGCGGCCTCGTCCGCCCCAGGTTGCAGATAGATGCGAAAGATGTTGACCGAATCGTCGTTCCAGGCCTGGATGAACCGTTCGCGCGACATGAGCACGCTGCCCTGTTGATCAGAATAATCGCGGACGATGCCGGCGACCGGCAGGCGCAGCATGCCCGTGGGCGCCGGAATTTCCAGCACTTCGCCAAGCTTCGCGCCCCGTAGATGAGCGAAATTCTCCGAAATCAGCACGCCCTCGCCGCGCGCCACTTGCTTGTACATGGTGCGTACGTCGCCTTCCAGAGGTCGCATTCCCGTGCGCTTTTCGAGCGACTCCACATCGATCGCGAGTATCATCACCGGCGCGTTCCTCACCGTCACGCGCACGCTACGCACCATCTGCAACTCCGCGACTCCCGGAATCTTGCGCAGTCCTTCACCTAGTAACGCCGGAAACACGAACGTTCGCGACGTAAGCGTCTCCCCCGTGGTCACGAACAGGTCCGGATTGAGCGCGGTCGTCATCCATTCGCTCAACGAAGCGAAGCTGGATCGTGACAAACCACCGAGCGAAACCACCAGCGCGAGCGAAAGCATTAACGCCGCCACCGTCCCGGAAGTCCGCCGCGGCCCTTGGATCAGGCTATCCGCCGCCAGCGTTCCTTCCACCGGCCGCAGTGCCGATAGCACGGGCCGCAGCGCATGCGAAAGCCACAACGTCAGCGTGGGCGCCAGCAGCACCGATGCAATCACCGAAAGGACGAAGCCCGCGTAAAACATGACGCTATTGTTGCTCAGCAGCAACGCCACGCCCGCCGCCGTCGCGCACACCAGAGCCCACCAGCGCCGCACACGGTTCTCGCGTTCCGTCAGCGCTTGATTACGGCCCTTTTGCAAAGCCTTCACGGGGTCCACCGAAGCCGCCGCGCGCGCCGGAATCACCGCCGCAAACAGGCTGGTGACCACTCCCATCGCCAGCGCGCCGCCCAGCAGCCACGGATCCAGTTCCAGTTCACCAGAGTGCTGCGCCACGCCATATACCTCCGACAGCATTCCACCGATGTATCCGGACATGCCGCGCGCCAGTGCGATGCCGAACAACACGCCGAGCGACGATCCCGCAATCCCCGCCACCGCACTTTCGGCGAGAAACAACGTGCGGATCTGCGCGCGCGTTGCCCCCAGCGCCCGCAAGATGCCGATCTCCGCGCGCCGCTGCGTCACCGCGATGGCGAACGTGTTGTAGATGATGAACATCCCGATGAACAATGCGAAAACGCTGGTGATGTTCGAACCCAACGTGTACGCCCGTGATGTTTGCTCAAACTGATCGCCGCGCGAACTGGGCGGCTCCACCTCGAAGCCCGGCCCCAACGCCGTGCGCAATTTCGCTGCACCCTGCTCCAACGTCACGCCGTCTGCAAGGGCCAGATCCACGCGGTCGAACTTTCTCCCACGCCCGAAGAATTTCTGGGCGGCGTAGATGTCCATGACCGCCAGATCCCCGCCGAACGCGCTGGCCAGTCCGCCCGGCTTCATGATCCCGCGCACTGTAAACACCAGGTCGCCCTGCATGGTCTTCATGGGCACGCGGCTGTTGAGTTTTAACCCGTTCTTGTCGGCGAACGTACGCGTAACGATCAGCGAATCGGCCTGCGCCAGAAACACCAGTGGATCGTCGATCGCGGCATCCGTGCCTTCGAAATCGTAGGTGCGCAGGCTGCGGTCGCCCAGCATGTCCACGCCCAGAATCAGCACATTGCCCGTGTCCGTTCCCACCGTGGCTTCAATCACCGGCGCGGCGGCACGCACTTCCGCCAACGCCTGAACTTTTTCGAGCACTACTTCGTCGAACCCCGGCTCACCCGCGGTTACCTGCAATTGCGTGGTCCCGGCGATGCGGTCGATGGTTTCGTGAAACGCGGCCAGCACGCTCTGGTTGGCCGTGTGCATTCCCACGAACACACCTACGCCCAACACGATTCCCGTCAACGTGAGCAGCCAACGCAGCAGGTGCTTGCGCGCGTACGGCCAACTGATCAGGCGCAGGAGCATCATGAGCGCACGCGTTCCTTGCGTGTGTTGCGAACGTCGGCCACAATGCGGCCGTCGCGAATGCGGATGGTGCGTTCGCAGCTTTCCGCCACCGATGCGTCGTGAGTCACCATGAGGATCGTCGATCCCAACCGCTCGTGCAGGTCATGGACCAGCTTCAATATCTCATCGCCGGTGGCCGTATCCAGGTTCCCTGTGGGCTCATCTGCCAGCAACACAGGGGGATACACGCTTAGCGCGCGGGCGATCGCAACCCGCTGCCGTTCGCCGCCGGAGAGTTCGTCGGGCAAATGGTCAAGACGATGGGAAAGCTGTACCATGCCCAGCAGCTCGCGCGCCCGCTCGTCCACCTTCTTGCGCGCCCACCCGCGCAGGTGCAGCGGCAGGGAGACGTTTTCCACGCATGTGAGAGTAGGTAACAGATTGAAGAATTGGAAAATGAAGCCGATCTTGTCGCGCCGCACGCGGGTCAGCCCGTCGTCGTTGAGCTTTGAAAGCGCTTCTCCGTCCAGTTCGATCTCGCCTTCGGTGGGCCGGTCCAGCCCGCCGATCAAGTTGAGCAGCGTGGACTTGCCGGAACCCGACGGCCCGACGATGGACACCATTTCGCCGCGCGCGATGTCCAGGTCCAGACGCTCCAGCGCCGTGACTTTGCTCTTGCCCTCAAAACGCTTGGAAACGCCGCGCAGGTGGATCACTTACTTTCATGATGCCGCATACAGGCGCCGGGTGCTAAGACCACGCCCGAGCCCGATCGTGATAGCATCGGGACGAGATGAAGCGCCGCCATTTTCTTGCCGCTCAAGTTCTGGCCGGTCTGGCGGCTCCCACGGTGTCGGCGGCGGGGCCCCCGCCCATCGTTTCCGCCACCGGAGATGGCATCCCGCACACTCCGGCGGAATACGCCGGCTTGCTCGCCAAGCTGGCGCCCACCGTCGCACCGGACACTTATTCGAGGGAGGGCGCCGTCGCGAAATTGGAGGCGGCGGTGGCCGCCGCGCTGGGCAAGGAAATGGCGGTGTGGCTGCCCACGGGAACCCTCGCCAATCATCTCGCCGTACGCGTCCTCGCCGGCGAAAAGCGCAGAGTGCTGGTGCAGCAGGAATGCCATCTTTACAACGACTGCGGCGATTGCTGCCAAACGCTCAGCGGCTTGACGATGATTCCGCTCGCGCCGGAGCGCGCGACTTTCACCCTTTCCGACGTTGAAAGCGCCGCCAACCGGGGAGCATCGGGTCGCGTCGCGGTGCCCATCGGCGCTCTACAAATCGAGACTCCCGTCCGCCGTAAAACAGGCGAAATGTTCGATATCGCGGAGATGAGGAAGATCGCGGCCTGGGCGCGTGCCAACAAAACCGGCCTACACCTGGACGGGGCGCGCCTCTACATCGCGGCGTCATACAGCGGCATTCCGGTGCGCGAGTATGCGGCCATGT
>CAMAUG010000185.1 GCA_945861255.1 Candidatus Sulfopaludibacter sp. SbA3 | reverse complement strand
CGCTGGAGCGCTTCGACCAAACCGGTGTCGCACAGAATGCATTCGGTGGAGCGGCCCAACACGTCGTGATCGGCCATGCGGAAGATCTGCTTGGCGCCGGGAAAGTTGTGTTTTTCCTGGCTCAACTTGGTGGTGAATCGCCGGCCATCGGCTTCGATTTCCACCAACTTATACACGACGCCCAGCGAGGGCGCGTCGGCCGACGTCGACAGCGCCGTGCCCACGCCGAATACGTCAATGGGCGCTCGCGCAGCCATCAGTTCATGAATCTTATGCTCGTTCAGATCGCCGGTCGCGAATATCTTCGCTTCCACCAAGCCCGCGCCGTCCAGGATCTTACGCACGGCGGGCGCCAGGTCCACCAGGTTGCCGCTATCCAGGCGCACTCCCCACAGCGGCTTGCCGAGCGCGGCGGCGCGGCGCGCGCCTTCCACCGTATCGTAGGTATCAATAAGATAGACGGTCCCTTCACCCAACAGCTTCTGCAGTTGTTCAAACGCGACGCTTTCATGCAGGAAGGACATCACCCAGGAATGCGCCGCTGTTCCGAATACCGGGACGCCGTAGCGAAAGCCTGTCTCTGTATTGCTGGTTCCGGTGCAGCCACCGACATAGGCGGCGCGGCCCGCAAGCACGCCCGCCTCGGGCGAGTGCGCGCGCCGGGTTCCGAATTCCATCACGGCGCGGCCCACCGCGGCCTTCACGCAACGCGCGGCCTTGGTGGCGATCATCGATTGAAAGCCAATGGTCGCCAACAGATACGTCTCCGGAATCTGCGCCTCAATCACCGGGGCCCGCACCGTGAGGAACGGTTCGCCCGCGAATAACGGAGTGCCTTCCGGCACGGCGAACAGGTCACCGGTGAACCGCAACCCGGCCAACATGTCGAAGAACCCGCCGTCCACGCGTGCGAATTGCGGAAGCGTCCGCAAGTACACGATTTCTTCAGCCGTGAAACGGAAGTTCAGCAGATATTCGACGGCCTGCGCCAAGCCTGCGGCGACGATGAAGTTGCGGTCCGGCGGCAGGTGCCGCACGAACATTTCAAAGGTGGCGCGCTCGGTGGTCTTGCCGGAGGCGTAATAGCCGGCGGCCATGGTGAGCTCGTAGAGGTCGGTGGTCAGGCCGAGTGCCACTTACTTTTTCTTTCCGGCCTTGTCCTTAGCTCCGGATTGCGCTTCGCGCACGTCGCCCACCGCCTGGCGCAGCTCTTTCACCGTGTCCGCACCCAGTTCATAGAGCGAGGAATCATCGTCGCGCCGCGCCAGGAAGTGCATGCCGCCGGCAGCCTGCGAAATCTCCACTTTTTCGGTGCGCTTGCCGTCGCTTGAAGCCACCGTTATCGTAACCGCGGGCGTGGTAAAGCCCTTTTCGGCGAAGGCGGCGGCGCTCAGGTCGCGCAGGCGGTCGATGAAGGCCTGCACGCTGGTGGAATCCATCTCTTTGTTGCCGCTCGCGGACCCCAGCCATTTGGCATTATCTTTCCGCACACTCAGCGTCTTGTCTCCATCCTTGACGTCAACCTTGGTGGGATCGTTGAAGCCGAAATCGAACAACTTCTTGTTGCGGAAATCGTCGAGCGCTTTGTCGAGCGCTTCGCCCACTTCCTTACCCACTTTGTAGACGCCTTCGACGGCGCTCGATTTCGCGTAGTAATCTTCCTTGGATTTGCGCACTTCCAAGGTCTGCGTCCCCACCGAATCGGTGACCTTGGCAATGCCGGCGACGGTGCCTGCGGCAAATTTCGCGGCGTCGGCCTTCGCGCTTGCGTCCGTCGTTCCCGGGTCCATTTGCGCCCCTTTGAGTTTGGCGATCAGTTCGTCCACTTGCAGGCCGTCGGCGCGCATCGGCTTGGGTTTCACAATTTGCCATTGCGTGTCGCTCACCTTCCCGAATTCAAAGGTCTGCTTGCGGGCTGTCAGCTCAATGCGGCTGATCTTTTCCTGGGTGAAAGACATCAGCCGTTTATCGCGCAGATCCTGTGCGACCTTATCGAAGGCGGACTTGCTGTAGGAAGGCATCACGAACAGCCGCGGATTGCCGTCGAGCTTCGCGTATACGTTGGAACCGGCGGGCGTAGTGTCACCAATCAGGAGCCTGGTGGATTTGCCATCCGTCGTCCCCAGCGTCACTTCCAGCAGCGCGGGCGCCAGGCCGTAGGAGGCCAGGTCCGTCGCGTTCTCGACATTTTCGTCCACCACGCGATCCGCCGTCAGGTTGGACGCAGTGCTGGTGATGCCGATGACGGCGGCCGGATCGGCGGGCAGAACCTTGGGTGAAGTGATTTCCCATTTGTCGGAACCGCTGAGGCGCACGGACGTCCGTTCGCCTTCGCGGCGCTTGATGTCGATCTGCTTCACGGTTCCGGCGGCAAGCGACAGGATCTTGGGAGGCGCGTCCTTGGCGGGCTGGCCTTCCTTGGCCTTTTCCGCGCGATTGGACCACCACACCAGACCACCCAGGCCGCCGAGCAACGCAACGGCGATCAATAATCGAAAGGGTTTCATAACGACGTTCCCGGCCGTTCCGGACCGCCCACAGCCGCGCGCGGCACGGTCAACGCGGCCACGCGTTCGAAAAAGCTCACCGAGCCGCGACCGTCCGGGAGCGGTTGGAAGACTTGCTTCATGACGAACTCTACCGCCGCTTCCACCACACGCTCAGCCCAGCCGCCACGACCAGCAAAGGAATGCCCATCACGCTCGAATAGAACATCAGCTGGATCTGATTGCGCGACATGCTGATGCGCCGGTCCTCCGGTTCCTTGGGGCGAATGGAAATCAGATCCTCGTCCGAAGAAAGCCAGTTCAGCATGTTCATGAACAGATCCCGGTTGCCGTTCACGCGGAGGAATGAATTGGTGGCCCACATGGAAGATCCGGTGACGACGAACTGACCCTTGGCGCCGTCGCCGTTGAACGTGCCTGCCGCGCCCAAGATGAACGGGCCTTTCTTGTCGCTGGGTCCCGGCTTGATCTCCGCCGACTTCAGGTTGGCCGTAGCGAAGCTGTTCGACGATGTTTCCATCAACTTCTCGACGGTGGTCTTGGCCCCGTTTGCTACCTGCATGGAGCGCGCGATCGGCAGCGCCGACGGGACATCCTTCATCGGCCGCACAATGGCGTGCGCGCCGTAGCTGGTGACCAGCGGAACTTCCGGGCCCAGTCCGAAAATCTGGCCGACGCCGCTGGTATCCAGCACCAGATTCTGGTCCAGCGTCACGCCCCACTCTTTCAGCACGTTGCTGAACGCCGCGTTATCGTCCGTTTCTTGTCTAGCGAACTTCAAGGGCGGGTCCAGCATGAACAGTCCGCGCCCGCCGGCTTCGATAAACTTCTTAAGCGCGTCGATTTCCGGTTGCAGGTAATCGCGGGTGGGGCCGGCCACAATCACGATCATGCAATCCTTGGGGACCTCGGGCTTTTCCAGCATCTTCAGGGTCTGCGTTTTGTAGTTGCTGCTTTCGAGGAGCGTCTTCACCTGCGCTAAACCACCGCGGTCGGCGTCGTCGATGGAATGCTCGCCCGAACCCAGGGTGAAGCAGGCCATGCGCTCGCCGCTCTTCAGCGCGCGCACCATCGCGCCGGTGACTTCTTCCTCGGTGAGGCTCTTGGCTTCCTGGCGCTTCGTCCCCACTTCCACCTGCACCGTCCCCAGCGTTTTCAGGCCTGCCGCCATGGCCTGCGTGCGGTTCTTTTCCGGGTCTACATAGCGCACGTTGATCTTCGTGGAAAGGTTCTTATAGCGATCGAGCAAATCCCGCGCCGCCGTGAACTGCGTGGGGCGGTCCCAATAAGTGATACTGATGTCCTGCTTCAGCTCGCGTGCGATCTTGAGGGTCTGATCGGACAAAGTGAACTTCTTGCTCGCCGTGGTATCGAAGGATTTGTTATAGCGTTGGGCCAGGAAGTTGATGACGCCGACAACGGCGAGTACGATCAACAGGTACACTGCGGTATACGCCGCGAATTTCGTTTGCCTTGCCTTCATCCAGGATGTTTTTTGAGCCATGGTCTTAAGACCTCCACCGCAGCGCTTCGAGCGACCGGGCCGTCAGAAACAACCCGATGAAGATCGCCGAAATGTAATAAATGATGTCTTTGGAATCGAGCACGCCCTTCGAGAACGAATCGAAGTGCTGGAGGACCGACATATAGGAGAGAACCCTGGCCACCGCCGAATCCTGGAATGAGGACATCCAATCCAGCACCCACAGCAGCAGGCAAATGCTGAAGCTCGCGACGCCGGCGACGATCTGATTCTTTGTGCACGACGAAATAAACGTGCCGATCGCCAGCAGGCAACCCGCCTGCAACAGCAGCCCCAGATAGCCCACCACCATAGGACGCCAATCCGGATTCCCGTAGGCGAACAGGGCTAGCATGCTCACCAGGGAGAGCGCCAGCATGGCCGCATACAAGATCAAGGCCGCCAGCCATTTTCCGAGGATCATTTCCATGTCGTGGATGGGCGAAGTGGCCAGCAGCTCAAACGTGCCGGTGCGTTTTTCCTCGGCGAACAGCCGCATGGTAATCATCGGGATGACGAACAGGCCGATGACGCTGATGTTGGAGAGAATGGGCCGGATGACCGAATCGTTCACGCTCATCGGACCGCCGCCTTGCATGGAGCTTTGAATACTCATCTGCATGAAGAAATATACGGCGACGTAAAAGAAATATCCCGCGATCAGAGCGAAAAACGCCATCACGCCATATGCGATGGGCGAACGGAAATAGCTGTTCAGTTCTTTGTTGCAAATGGTGAATGTGTTCATTGGCTCTCCCCGGCGGCCGCGCCCGCCTCCGCGCCCATGGTAGTCGCGTGCGGCGCGGAGATGTCGTGCTTGGGCGCGCCGGTCAACTCCAGGAAGATCTCCTCCAGGCTTAAGCCCACCGAATGCAATTCATTCAAGTTCCAGCCCGCCTCCACCACCGCGCGGGCCAGCTCCGGACGAATGTGCTGCCCCTGTTGGCTTTCCACGGTAAAGGATAGCCGGCCGTCATGCCCGTCCCGATCGACCACGCGGCCAACTCCGGAGACGTGCTCCAATCGCTCCCGCACCTCGCCCGCGACAAGGGGCGAACCATTGTGCGGCGCGATCTCCAGTGAAATGGTTTCGGCGCCCCGCAGGCGGCTGGTCAGATTCGCTACGCTGTCGGTGGCCACCAGCTTGCCCTTGGCGATGATGATCACCTGTTCGCAGATCTGCTCCACTTCAGGCAGGATGTGGGTGGAAAGAATAATGGTGTGATCGCCGGCCAGGCCTTTGATCAAATCGCGGGTTTCGATAATTTGTTGGGGATCGAGGCCAGAGGTCGGTTCATCAAGAATCAGCACGTCGGGATTGTGGATGATGGCCTGGGCGAGTCCCACGCGCTGCCGGTAGCCCTTGGACAGCTTGCCGATGAGCTTGGCTCTCACATCGCCCACGGAACAGCGTTCGGCCACTTCGTCGACGCGCTTGGCGAGGCTGGCCTTGGGGATGCCCTTCAGCCGGCCGACATACGTCAGGTATTCGGCCACCTCCATTTCCGGATACAGAGGCGGCAATTCCGGCAGATAGCCGATGCGCTTTTTGACCTCCATGGGTTGTTCCAGCACATCGAACTCCGCCACGCGCGCCGAGCCGGACGAGGGCGGCAGGAAACACGTCAGAACCCGCATGGTGGTGGTCTTCCCCGCCCCGTTGGGACCCAGGAATCCGACAATCTGCCCTCTTTGAATCTCAAAGGAGATGTTATCCACGGCAACATGCCGGGCGTATCGCTTGGTGAGCCCTTCGACTTTGATCATAGTGAATGAATCAGGACGTACAAACCCGCTGTTTGGTTAGCGCCGGGTTGCAGGCGCCACCGAAGGGGGCGCAGAACATCATGATAGTGTCGGGATGGCAGGGGTGTCAACGCGGGGTCGTGGCTCCCCCATCCCATCCATCTCCTGGAGCCACATCCGGCGGATCTGTTTTCCGCGGACTGGCTCAGTCCTGTGCGGACGCCGTCACAAGGTCCAGGCCGGCGGCGCCGGCGAACGCCTGGAAATCCCGGTCTCGCGTGAGGAGAGGAATCCCGCGATCAACACAGCTCTGCGCAATCAGGGCATCGCCCAAGCGTGCCTTGCGGCTCTTGGCCAACACGCGTGCCCGCAACTCGCCTGCCCGTTGCCAATACCCGGGCCTGACCTCAATGAGCGGTAATTCCAAGAGAGCTTTTGAAACCTCTGAAGGAACCTTCGGGTCGCTCAAGATTTCGGTGAGCACGACCGGCACCATGAGCACCTGCCGGTCCTGGAGCGCGCGATCAAGCAGTTCGGCGTCCCGGCCGGCATCTCCTTGCAGGAATGCGATCCAGGTGCTGGTGTCAACCGCGATCATCGGTCGGCTTTCAGTTCAGCCGGCGTACGCGTGAAGCGAACCTTGCCGCGCAGTTGCCGCAGCCGCTCGTAGGCTTGCGAAGCCGCAACCAGCTGCAAACCCGTACGAACGGTCTGAGTAATGCCGCTACCGCTGGCTCGCTGAGCCTTTTCGAGAAGATCCGGCGGCACTTCAACCGTGATTTTGCGCGCTGTTTCCATGACGCCTCACGATACCATATTCAATGCCAGCATTGAATATGGCCTTGCCGTCCCGTGCGTAGCAGACAGATATTGTGACCCGCATCATTGGCACCTACTCAAATCCCCCAGAAACGCGCCGGCGATTCCTTCGGCAATCATGAAATTGAAAGCCGTTTGCGCGGCAGGTATCAAGCGCACGTCGATTCCGGTAAGAGTCGCACCGCGCGTAAGTACAGCACCGAAAGACAAGAACGAATTGGTCCCAAGCAAATACCCAATCACGGCCCCAGCTATGCCGCCTGCAAATCCAAAACCGATAACAGAACCACCAGCATCTTCAGCCACGGTCTGACCCGCCAGAGTGAACTAAGGCGATACACGGGGAGGCTTCGCGAGGTCCAAAGATGTTCCCTCGGGCTGCTTCAACGGCCGCACGAACAGGGTCAGCACGAATCCAACGGCGAGCAGGGCGGCCAGAACCCGAATAGGGCTGTCGTAGATGTGGACCTTACTGGCGCCCTGAGCCAGGGCGGCGCGGGCGCGGCCGGAGAGCTCCGTGATGATGACCGGGCCGGCGATGGCGGCCGCGCTCCAAGCGGTAAGCAAGGCACCGTGGATGGCGCCCACGTTGTTCGGCCCGAAAATATCGGCCAGGAAAGCGGGGATGGTGGCGAAGCCTCCTCCGTACATGGTGAACACCACGAACAGGCTGGCTTCAAACGCCAGCCATTCGGCGCGCGCGGCCATTCCGGGAATCAGCAGGAAGAGAATGAATTGCGCGGTGAAAAACAGCGTATAAGTGTTGCGGCGCCCGATGTAGTCGGAGCTGGAGGCCCACAGGAAGCGCCCCCCCGCATTGAACAGGCTGATGAGGGAGACCACCGCGGCGGCTTCCAGCGGCGTCTTCTGAAACAGGTCCTGCATCATCGGAGAGGCCTGCGCCAGAATGCCGATTCCGGCGGTGATGTTGATGAACAGGATTCCCCATAGGAGCGCGAACTGGACGGTGCGCACGGCCTGATTGCGGGTGACGCTGCGGGTGGCGATCATCTTGTTAGCCGTAGTCTTGGAAGGAGTCCACCCCGCCGGTTTCCAACCTTCCGGAGGCCTCCGCAGAATACGCGCGCCGATGAGCATGATCAACAGGTATGCCGCACCCAGCACCATCATGGTTCTAGCGACGCCCAGGCGGCCCATGAAATACACGTTGAGGTAACCGGCAAGAAAAGCTCCACC
>CAMAUG010000184.1 GCA_945861255.1 Candidatus Sulfopaludibacter sp. SbA3 | reverse complement strand
AGCGAGTTTCTGGCGCACTATCACGAAGAGCACGGGACATCCATGCAGGCCCGCGCGCTGGCCAGCGCCGCGACACTGGCCCCGCTGGGCCGCGCGTTCGCCCCCATTTCGAATTGGGTGGCCAACAGCGCTTTCAATAAGAAGCTGCTGGGCATCGATCCGCGCCGCAGCATGCCGAAGTGGCGCCGCGATACCTTCGACAAGTGGGCCAAGAAACGCCGTACCGAGCCGCGACCGTTAGGGAGCGGCGTGACGCTCTTCAACGACACGTTCACCAACCACTACGACCCCGAAATCGGCATTGCCGCGGTGGAAGTGCTGGAACGCGGAGGTTGCCGCGTTGACGTCGTGCGCCCGGGCTGCTGCGGACGCCCGCTGATGTCGAAAGGTCTGCTTAAGGAAGCGCGTGAAACCGTCGGCCAGTTGGTTGAAGGCCTGTTCCCCATCGCCGCGCGCGGCGAGAAAATCCTATTCTGCGAGCCGAGCTGCCTTTCCGCGATCAAGGAAGACGCGCCGTCACTGTTGCGCGGCGAGCGCCGCGAAAAAGCGGAGACCGTAGCCAAGGCCGTGATGCTGTTCGAAGAGTTCGCCGCGAAGCTCGAGCTGCCGCTGCGCGCCGGACCGAAAAAAATTCTCCTGCACGGCCATTGTCATCAAAAGTCGATGGGATTGCTGCAGGCATCGGTCGCACTGCTGTCGAAAATCCCGGGCGCGGTGGTGCAGGATCTGGATGCCGGCTGCTGCGGAATGGCAGGATCATTCGGCTACACAGCCGACCACTACGACGTTTCCACCGCCATCGCCAACCGCAAGCTCCTGCCCGCCGCGAAAGCCATGCAGCCCGGCGACGCGCTGGTAGCCGTCGGAACTTCCTGCCGCCATCAGGTGGAGGACCTAAGCGACGCCCACGCCGTTCATCCGGCGGTGCTGATTCGCGGATTGATGGAGTGAGGTAGGCGCACTTGAAATCAGCCGGTAACGTGAGCGAACTTCCCGAACACCGTTTCTCAGAAGACTTGATGTCGGCCATTGCTATGTATAGCCGACTAAGCAGCCAAGTAACTTGCAACTTCCCAGAACCGGACTTGGGGACAATGACCCGCGATTCACCTCCACGAGTACGCCGCATCCTGGGATACGTCGCGCCGCGGGGAGAACTCGGAAGTTAATTCTTTCCCGACTTTCCACTTAGCAAAAGGCAGGCGCCCCGTCGAAGCGCGCGATCCACGTTCTAAGGCAAGTTTCTAGTGACCGTGGATAACCAATCCTAACTAGGGGACCGCAAGTTCGAATCCTGTCGCCGTCTCTTTACTTCGGAACGATTGTCTGTGCGGCGCGTTGCATCTCACCGACGTAAAACTCAAGGAATGAACTCGGCGTGGGTGCGTTGGGTTTCAGCGTCATAAGAAAACTGCCAACGCTCGTGTTGGGTGGCACGTTCCCGAGTTCAAGCCGGACTAGATTTTCGAACTTATCATGTACGCTCGTGGATTTGTGAGCTATCGCGTTTCGGATCGTGACGAGCTGCTCCAAGCGTGATCTTTGACTTTGCAAGGCAGGCGTGAATGGCTTTCCGTCCTTGAACCAACGGTTCGCTCGTCGCTGCACATCGCTGATGTTCCATTTGGAATAAGGCTTTCCGTCCCGACACCATTCGTCTGCCGCCGTCGAGTCAGGCGGGAATCCAAACCGCCTTGGGGGCGCGCCTTTGGGCGGTTTATGCCCCAAGAGATAGAGCAGAAACGTGTTCTCTAGAAAATTCTCCCAGCTCGTGTAGGCGCGCAGGAACGCCATTTCGGTGAGAATGTCACGACGGTGGAGAGTGATCTGTGGTCGGGCACCTGGTTGCGGCGGGATTGACCATCTGTGCGCCTCGTCTGCAAGATCGCGCGCATCCGCAACTGATCGTGAGAAGGATGTAAGTGCGCTATGAAGTCTCGGTGCAGGCATAGCATTATCCGTTAAGAGCCTTTGCGAGTTGCCGACAGATATAGTTCGTCATAGTGGTTCGCTTATCAGCATGAACCCAATGAACCGTATACGCGCTCAGGAAATTTTTGTCGTCGAGCCGTATGTTCGGGGTTGTCGGCTTCGTGGTTTCGAGCAATTCGTCGATGGCCTCCAATGCTGTTTTCATCTTGGGATAATCAGCAACCTTGAAGGCGGTTCGTGGTCCCTGTAGTTTAGGAAGACCGAACTTCATATGATGAATCGCACAGAAGAGCGGATAAAGCAGTCGAATAGCTCGAAACTGCGACTGAGGGAAATCGGGGCCGAAGATCCCGTTGATCGTGTCCATCGTCTCGCGGAAACGTTTCTCGTGAGTTCTGCGGTTGGGGTAAGTGTTGTCGTAGGTCTTGTAAACTTTGTCGCGAACGCTTTTGGAGCCAGCGACAATGCCATCCTGCATTGCCTGTAGCAGGTCGGTGATGAACTCTGCCTCGGCCATTCGCAATACCTGCTTATCCGTAAATATCTTAATTGACGATGAAAAACGTTGTGAACTCTTCAGCGAGCTGATACACGCACGATTTGAAATCGCCATACCAGCGCGAATTGCGAAGCTCTTGCGGCTTCAGCTTCTCCGAGTACATGTTGATCCGCGCGAAAATGTTGAACACTTCAGGGTCGGGCATGTCCTGAAGGAGATCAACAGCGAATTCGTACTTGAGAATGTCTTTCTGCGTGTCTTCATCGAGACCGCTGAAAGTGAGGCCTCCGAGCGTCTCATGATGCGACTTGCTGATTTTGAAGCCGTCTTTCAGAAAATTGAGGACGCTGCTCAACCGCTGCTGACCATCGACGATCTCACGGACCGTGCGGCGGGTTTTAGCATTCACGTCTTGGCGCATGTAAATCTTCGGAATCGGCTTTCCCCTGATGATCGTATCCATGAGATACGAACGCGCCTTATCGCCCCACACATCGCGGCGTTGAAACTTCGGTTGCAAAATGAGTTCGCCCCGCGAGTGCCATTCCTCGAAATCGCGAATGCTGTAATTACGCGTGTGAAAGGCTTGTTGCATGATCCCTCCCGTTTCGTAGCACAAGGATGGTTTCGGAAGTGCTTCCCGTCAGTCCGCGACGGACGCGCCGCTCGTTGGGGATTGCCTCGGTGTGATCTAAGACGTGGGTGTAGCCGGCCTTCGTCGCGATTCCGGAAATGAGTGCAGGAAGGTTGGCGGCCTCAACTTCGCTGCTGCCGTCGCCGACGACGAGGATGCAGTACTTCTCCGGCGACAGAATCGTCTTCCACTTCTTGAAGCATTGCCCCATGAGCTTGAGGAACGCATCCTTGCGCGGCGAAATCTCTCCGTCCAGGGCGCGCGAATCTGCGACGCCAAGGAACCACAGTCGCAAGCGGTTGTCGCGAGCGTAGTCGAGCTGGCGCATGTAGGGCGGACTCGTGATAATGGCGTCCACTTTCTGCTTGGGCGTGAACGAGTGAGCTGACTTTGCAAAACAGTTCCTCACGAGCGAGCGGTTCAATTCCGGTACTCGACGGAAGGCGCGCTTAACTTTAGCGTCCAGCCGGTCGCGCAAGGAACGGTACGCGTAGAGCTCCGGGAATTCTGCGGGAGGGAACGCTTTCTTCCGCAAGTACGGAACGGTGTGGCTGCTGGGGAACGACAAGAATCCCGGCCTCTGGTGGTGCAGGATTCCCAGTAATGACGCCAACAAGAACCAGCGACGACGTTCGCGTAGCGTCAACGTCCAGCCGAGTGTCTCCCGCAACGTCTCCGGGTGGAAGAATTCACGCACCCACGCGGGAACGCTGCGAAGATCGACCGCCTGCCGTGCTTTCTCGGCCTCTGGCGCTAGATTCTCGATGTCCCTGGCTGCGGCTTTCAGCGACGTATACGGAAAAAGTTTTGCACGCGTGAGCAACGCAGCATAGGGGCTGAGATCATTCGCGACGATGTTTCTTCCTGCTACCCACGCTTCCAGGGCCACCGTCCCCGAACCAGAAAACGGGTCGTAAATCACATCGTCCTCGTCGGTGAACTGGGCGATGAGCGATCCGGCGATTGAGGATTTCAATTTTCCGATGTAAGGCGAAAGTTGATGAAGGGTGCTTTCGGCCTTGACTGCGCTGCCCGTCCAGTTGCACGTCAGGTGCGTGGGGGCCGGGGTGATCGGGATTGTGGGGCTGCTTGCCATCGTAATTTTATGGGCCTGGAAACGGGATACAAGTAGGGTTTTCACCCGCAAAGCGAAAAAGCTGCCAAGTTCCTCATTCTACCCCAGTTTTGTTTCTGCTTAAGGACTACGAGGAGCCCGATACGTCGCGAACGAATACGTCACGTAGGCGCGGTCATCAACTTGAAGTTATTAGGTCACCCAATCCGATACCACTCCAACAACCTTCGTCGCCGAACCTCCGAAGTTGGCCCGAAACGGCGTTCAGAGAAGTTGAGAGAAACTTGGACGAAAAATGCGCGACTCGGGGAAGTGGATTTGACGACGCCCGGGCCGTCCATTCCGGCGGTGCTGATTCGCGGATTGATGGAGTGAGAATGCGGGCCGGAAATCAGCGGTTTCGTTGCTGAATTTCTCCGACTAGCCACGGGCTAGACGGGCGCTTGGTAGGCGACGCCGAGTTCGTGGGCCAGCGCGGCGAAACGTGGGTCGGCCGTCCAAAGTAGCAAGTGCCCAACCATCGTGGACGCCAAGAGGTGGATGTCGATCCAACCCGCTCCCCGGCCATGCAGGCCGCGATGGCGAACGAACTCGACGACATCGCGGTGCGGAACCATTTCCGCCTGGTGCATGCGCTCGTAATCGGCCAGCAATCGGGACCGTCCTCCCCGGTCGCCGATGAGGAGTTCGCCATAGATCAATTCGTGGCCTGTCACCACATCCAAGGCCAGCAGCCGGTCTAACTCCGCGGCGTAGGGCTTGCGGTTTGCAAGAAATCGAATCCAAACGGACGTGTCAACAAGAACCATCAGGCGTCCCTGCGCTTGGGCGCCGGCCTTTCCCGGCGTCTGGGCACATCGAACAGGAGTTGTCCCGTACCGCGCAGAGCTCGCAAGCGCTGGTACGCCGCGTGGCGCACCAGCGCCTCCAGGCCAAGACGCACCGTCTCCGTTTCAGTGGCCGCCCCGCACGCCGCCTTCGCCTCGCGAAAAAGCGCGTCATCGACATTGAAGGTCTTTTTCATACATCTAATGTTACCATACTAGTATGGCTATTTTAGCCATACTGTCCTGCTGCGGAAATCAACCCGCGACTTGCTGTCGAAAAATTCCGGGCGGGCGCGCAAATGGCCCCGCCGGAGGGGGCATACTACCAGAAGGACATACATTTTATGACAGCCCAAACACCAATCGTTACTCCGTTTACCCTGGAAAGCGCGACCCGAAAAGTCCAAATGGCGGAGGATGCCTGGAACTCCAAAGATCCGGAGCGCGTCGCGCTTGCTTACTCTCGCGATTCCGAATGGCGGAATCGCACCGAGTTCCTGCGCGGCCGCGAGGAAATCAAAGCGTTCCTGCGGAGGAAATGGGCCAAGGAGATCGACTACCGGTTAAGGAAAACGTTGTGGGGCTTCCGCGAGAACAGGATCGCCGTCAGCTTCGAATACGAGTGGCACGACCAAAGCGGCCAATGGTACCGGTCTTACGGCAACGAATTGTGGGAGTTTGACGACCAAGGCTTGATGAGGCGGCGGCTGGCAAGCATCAACGACGCCGAAATCAACCCGGACGAGCGGCGAATCTTCTGAACGAAGCGCGCATGCACGTCATGGAAATCTGGCGGTATCCCGTAAAATCCATGGCCGGCGAACAACTGCGGCATGCGCGATTGTCACCCTCAGGGATCGAGGGCGACCGCATCATTCGAGTTCCGATACGCTTGCCCATGACCCACGTCCCGCGCGACATCGTCAAGCGGTTCGGCGGTAAGCTTGCGCTGAATTGGGACGTCGGCCGTTGACATCGGGGCTGCCGTTCGGCAAAATAGATAGGCGAAGAAAAGGCGAAGTTGAGCGCGATGTTTGCCTGTATTTATGCCCCCACAAACCCTCAGGTGACGCTGCTGGCGTTGGCGTCCTCGTTCTCCCCGTTAGTGGAGGACACCGCGCCGGGTCTGGTCGTTTTTTCGATTGCGGGCTTGGGGCGCCTCATCGGCACACCACGGGAGATCGCCGCTGTAGTGGCGCGGAGGGGCGCGGAGGCAGGCGTTCAAGCGAATCTGGCGATTTCAGCCGATCCCGACACCGCGGTACTGGCGGCCAGGAATCTGCGGGGAATCACGTTAATTCCGCCGGGCATGGAAGCCGGGCAGTTGAGTGGGCTGCCAGTGGACGCGCTGCTCATATGGAGCGGGGGTGCGCCGGAGATCATCGAAACACTCCACAGGTGGGGCATCAAAACCTTGGGTGCAATGGCGGAGTTGCCGGAGCTCGGGTTCGTGGCGCGCTTCGGTGAAGAGGGCGCGCGGCTGCTGCGATGGGCGCGCGGAGAGACGCGGCGGTCGCTGCGCGCGGTGCAAGCTCCGGAAAGTTACGAACGCGCCGTGGACTTGGAGCACCCGCAATCTCTGTTGGAACCGCTGAGTTTCGTCATGTCGTCGATGCTCGGCGAATTGGCGGCAGCGCTCGAGCGGCGCGGACTGTCGGCGAATCGCGTGACGCTCGCGCTTCTGCTGGTGAACCGGACGCGGCACGAACGCACGCTGGAATTTCCCATGCCCGTGCGGGATCCAAAAGTGATTCTCAAGCAATTGCAGTTCGATCTGGAAGCGCATCCGCCCAGGGCCGCGATCCTGGGCGTGCGCGTGCAACTGCGGCCTGCCGAGCCGCGCGCCTTGCAACATGGATTTTTCACTCCGCAAGCGCCCGCGCCCGAGAAATTGCAATTGACGCTGGCTCGATTGACGGCACTGGTGGGCGAAGGCAACGTGGGATCGCCCATGTTGTTCGATACGCATCGCCGGGACGCGTTTGCGATGCGGACGTTTGCGCCTGAAGTTTCCGGACACGTGCAGCCGGTAAAACATAGCGTACGATTCGCGTTCCGCTATTACCGTCCCGCGGTGATCGCGCAGGTGCGCGTGGAAGCCGGGCGTCCGGCGAGGGTGAACGCACAGGCCGTGGTGGCCTCCGCGGGCCCGTGGCGCGCGTCCGGCGAGTGGTGGACGGAAACGCCGTGGGAGCGCGACGAATGGGATGTCGAACTGGCCAACGGCGGCGTATATCGCATGTATTATGCGCCGCGCGGGTGGTTTGTGGAGGGGATGTACGACTAACTTATGTCTTACATTGAACTCCACGCCCGCTCGGCATTCAGTTTCCTGGAGGGTGCGTCGCTGCCCGAAGACCTGGTCGCGCGCGGGGCGCAACTGCAGATGCCGGCCATGGCGCTGCTCGACCGCAACAGTCTCTCGGGCGCGGCGCGATTTCATCAGCAGGCTCGGAAATCCGGCACCCGTGCCATCATCGGCGCGGAGATCGCGGCGGCCGAAGGCTTCCGCTATGCGTTGCTGGCGGAGTCACGCACCGGTTATCAAAATTTGTGCCGCTTAATCACGAAGATCAAGCTGCGCACCGGACACGGCGAGCAGGAAAGCGCGGTAGCCACTCCTGAAGACATAGCGGCGCACGCCGAGGGATTGGTGTGCCTGACCGGCGGCGCCGAAGGACCGCTGGCGCATGCGCTTGACAGAGGCGATGCGCTGGCGCAAGTGGAGAAGCTGGCGCGTATATTCGGCGCGCGGGGCGTCTTTGTCGAATTGCAGCGGCATTACGATCGCGAAGAGGAGCATCGCAATCAGGCCGCCATCGCCATCGCGCGCAAGCT
>CAMAUG010000183.1 GCA_945861255.1 Candidatus Sulfopaludibacter sp. SbA3 | reverse complement strand
AATCACCGGATACCCGGCCAGTTCCAGGTAGTTCCTGACCAACCCGCGCGAGAACGAACTCGCATCGGCCACCAGAACGGGCATGCTTGGTTTCCGCTGAGAGGAGCCTTCGGCGGACCAATCCTCCCCCGCCGCGCGCAGAACCGCCGGCAGATCCAGGAAGTCCGTCACCTTGCCGCCCAGCACGGCCGAGCCGGACAGGCGCGGCTGATTGCTGTGCGTCCCCACGCGAATGCTTTCCTCGTGGATGTCGAGGATCTGATCCACCACCAGGCCCGCCATCTGATCGCCTTCGGCGAACACAATCACCTGCGCGGGATCGTGGATGGTGGCATCTTGCTCGCCGCCCAGCACCGCGGCCAGTGAAGTCAGCGGAAGAATCCGCTCGCGGTACTGCACCACCAGTTTTCCGCCGGCCCGCTCCACGCGGCTGGCAGGGAATTCCTCCAAGCGCGCCACCAGGGAAAGCGGCACCGCCATCCTTTCGAATTTGCCGGCGCGGAACAGCAGGAACGTCTGCCGCTCTTCGCGTGCCGCCTCCGCGTGGCGGTCTTCGGCGCGTCCATGTTCGCGCGATTCCGAAAGTACCTGCGAGAGCTGGCCGATACCCAGTACATCCAAAATGAGCGCTACTTTCCCGTCACCCATGATGGTGGCGCCGGCGTACGCGCTGAGTCCCTTGAGCTGTTTGCCCAGCGGCTTCACCACGATCTCCTGCGTGTCGTTGATGGTATCCACCACCAGGCCGAACTGCCGGTTCTCGGCTTGCAGCACCACGATGTTCAGCACATCGTTGTCGGCGGTCGCGCCCGGAAGCCGCAACACCTCGTTCAAGTACGCGATCGGCAGCAGGGTCCCGCGGCGGCGGTATACCGGCGTGCCATGAATACGCTCGATCTGCTTCTTGCCCGCTTCCCCTTCCAGGCGCAGCAGTTCCAGCAAGCTGACCTGGGGAATAATGAACCGCTCGCCGCCGCTGGACACCACCAGCCCCGGAATGATCGCAAGCGTCAGCGGGATCTTGATCTTCACCGTGGTGCCGTTGCCCGCACGGCTGGTCAGATCCACCACGCCCCCGATTTTCTCGATGTTCGTCTTGACCACGTCCATGCCCACGCCGCGCCCGGAAATGCTGGTGACTTCCTTGGCCGTGGAAAGCCCCGCCATGAACACCAGGTTGACGGCTTCGCGTTCACTCAACGCCTCGGCTTGCTCCGGCCGCAACAGGCCCTTTTCCACAGCCTTCTGTTTCACGCGCGCGGCGTTGATACCCGCGCCGTCGTCGACGATCTCAATGTTGACTTGCCCGCCTTCGTGATAGGCGCGCAATAGCAAACGGCCCTGCGCGGATTTGCCGCTTTTCAGGCGCGCTTCGGGAAGCTCAATACCATGGTCACAGCAGTTGCGGACGATATGCGTCAGCGGATCTTTGATGGCCTCGATAATACTCTTGTCCAGCTCGGTTTCCGCGCCGTCCATATCCAGCTGGATCTGCTTGCCGCAGGACGCGGCCAAATCCCGCACCACTCGCGGCAGCTTGTTCCAGACCATTCCGATGGGCTGCATGCGCGTTTTCATCACGCCTTCCTGTAACTGCGTGGTGATGAGGTTCAACCGCTGCGCGGTCGCGTTCAAGGTGCTGTCGTCCTGCTTGGAGCTGAACTGCAGAATCTGGTTGCGCGCCAGCACCAGCTCACCCACCAGGTTCATCAGCTTGTCGAGCAGCCCGACATCCACGCGAATCGTGGAATCGGCCACCGATCCGCCCTTGACGGCCGGACCCGCCGCCGGTGCCGCGTCGGCCGCGTGTTCCTCGTTCACCGGCTCCGCCGGCAACGTGAGGTTGAGTGGCGGCGTTGGTGATACCGCCGTGGGAACCGGTGCAGGAACGATGGCGGCGTTTGCGGCCGCGGCGGGTGCATCGGGGACGGCGGCAGGCGCGTTTTCAGCGGCTACTATCTGCGGCGCAAGGGGCGCGGCAGAGCTGGCTGTCGCCTGGCAGGCCAGAGTCAATCTGCGTCGCAGGTCTTCATACGTTTCGCCGCTCTCAAGCAACGTCGCCTCTATGCTTGCCAGTTCCTTGCGGATCATGTCCATCGTTTCCAGAATCAAGGACGTCAGTTCCGGTGTGAGGCTTCGCTCGCCGTTACGCAGTTGCGACAATATGTTTTCGGCGATGTGCGTGACGCCTTCCAGGTTTGAAAACGCCAGAAATCCGCACGTTCCCTTGATCGTGTGTATGGTCCGGAAAATGCTGCCGAGCAATCCGGGATCCTGCGGACGCTGTTCGAGATCGACGATCTCGGTTTCCAGTCTTGTCAGATTTTCACTGCTCTCAATTAAGAACTCATTGATCAGTTCCCGGTCTTCCACGCGCCCTCCCGTCATATCCATCAACATGTGCTCTATCGGCGCGGCACGAATGAGGGGGAGACAGGTAATGTCTTATGCCGGCATGCACACGCTAGTGGAGCGGCGGCGCTGGCTGGTGGGCACGGCGCGGCGCTCTTGCACACCCCCCGTCCGATGGCATACACTTCGTTCGAAGATGTCAGCGCCGCGCTGCGGCCTGCGTGCCATTCCTATCAAGGAGATCGCCTCTTGAAAGTCGGTGTTTTTACTCCGCTGTTGTCGAATTTATCCTTGCCGGAAGCGCTCGCCACGCTGAAGAGCCACGGCATTGACACGTGCGAGCTCGGCACCGGCAACTATCCGGGCGACGCGCACTGTAAGCTTTCCATGCTGGATAACCCCGCCGCGCTCGCCGAATTCAGGAGCATGGTTTCCGGAGAGGGCTTCACCATCAGTGCCTTGAGCTGCCACGGCAACCCTCTGCACCCCGATCCGGCGCGCGCCCGGCACGATCAGGAGGTAAGTGAAAAAACCATCCTGCTCGCCGAGAAGCTGGGCGTGCCGGTCGTGATCGATTTTTCAGGCTGCCCGGGCGATGCGCCGGGCGCCAAGCAGCCCAATTGGGTTACATGCCCGTGGCCGCCGGAATTCCTGGAAGTCCTGAAGTGGCAGTGGGATGAAGTGGTAGCGCCGTATTGGATTCAGCGCGCGCGGTTCGCCTCCGATCACGGTGTGAAAATCGCCATCGAGATGCATCCTGGTTTCGTTGTGTACAACCCGGAAACGCTGCTGAAACTACGCTCCATCGCGGGACCGGCGCTCGGCTGCAACTACGATCCCAGTCACATGTTCTGGCAGGCCATAGATCCCATCGCGGCCCTGCGGATTTTGGGCGATGCTATCTTCCACGTGCACGCCAAGGACACCCAGATCTATGATCGCAATTTGCCCATGACCGGCGTCCTGGACACCAAGCCCTATACAGATGAACGCAATCGCAGTTGGATCTTCCGCACCTGCGGCTACGGGCACGGCGAGGAGTGGTGGCGGGAATTCGTTTCCACGCTACGCATGTTCGGCTACGACTACGTGCTCTCAATTGAGCACGAAGACAGCCTGCTCTCCCCCGGCGAAGGCCTGAGGCGCGCCGCGGCGTTCCTGAAGCAGATCGTTCCCGGAGAAAAACCCGCGGCGGCATGGTGGGTGTGATCCATGAAGACCTACCGCGCGGCAATCGTCGGAACCGGCTTCATGGGCCGCACGCATCTGGAAGCGCTGCGGCGTCTGGGCAACGTGGAGGTCTCGACCATCGTCGCCAGTGGCCTGCAAAAAGCCCAGGCCTTCGCAGCCGAAAATGGCGTCGCGAACGCGTCGGCGGATTTCAACGAAGCTCTCAAAGACCCCGCGTTGGACGCCGTCCACATCTGCACGCCCAATGCGCTGCACTTCCCAACTGCCAGAGCGGCTCTGTTGGCCGGCAAGCACGTGCTCTGTGAAAAACCGCTGGCCATGTCGAGCGCGGAAGGCCAGGAGCTGGTCGTCCTCTCCGCCGAACGGAACCTCCGCAATTGCACCTGCCATAACTTGCGTTACTACCCGGTCGTTCAACACATCCGCCGCATGCGCGAGGACGGCGACTTGGGCGACATCCTGGTGGCGCAAGGCACCTATTCGCAGGACTGGCTCTTGTATGACACCGATTGGAACTGGCGCATCGAGCCAAAACTCAACGGCCCTTCGCGCGTCATGGCCGACATCGGTTCGCATTGGTGCGACATGATCGAGCACCTCACCGGACTCCGCATCCAATCCATTTGTGCCGATCTCCAGACCTTCCATCCGGTCCGTAAGCGCCCCAAAGGCTCGGTGGAAAGCTTCGCCGGCAAGCTGCTCAGTCCGGACGAATACGATCCCATTGCCATCGATAGCGAGGATTTCGGCTCGGCCATTTTCCGCTTGGGCGACCGCGCGCGCGGCGCGTTCACCGCCAGCCAGGTGGCCGCGGGCCGCAAGAACAGTTTTCGATTTGAGATCTACGGCAGCAAAGCCGGCGTGGCATGGGATGGTGAACGCCCCGACGAACTTTGGATCGGCAACCGCAATGAGAGCAACCGGATCATGGTGAAAGACCCCTCCCTGCTCAAGCCCGCCGCGCGCTCCTACGCCGACTACCCAGGCGGCCACAGCGAAGGCTACGATGACACCTTCAAGCAGGTGTTCCGCCGCTTCTACGCAGCCATCGCCGACCCGTCGGCCAAGCCCGAGTACCCGCAATTCAGCGATGGCCTCCGGCAGATGCACATCTTAGAAGCCGAACTGGAGAGTAACCGGCGCCACGCGTGGGTGGACATCCACGAGTAGATTCGACGGCACTCACCGGCGACGTCGCGCTGATAGTTCGATCAGCGCCTTGCGAATCTCCGCTTGCCGTCCAAATCGATCGCTGATTCCGCGCAGATATTGAGCAGCAAGCACGGCAGCCTTCCGGCCTAGGTCCGTCTCACCGCCTTCTTGAACCAGTTCGCGCAAGATCAGGTACGCTCGCCAACGCTCCTCCTGGTCGTCCCTCAGTTGTCGCTCATTTTCGATCGCAGCTTGCCGCTCCGCGGAAGTCAGGCGGGTGTCGCCCGACGACGCCTTAAGCGCGTAACGCTGCAATCCATTCCAGAGAGCGTCATTGAAATAGATCCCGTTCGGATTCGCACCGATAAACTCCGCTAGCCGGTATCTTGCCTCCTGTCTTTCCGGATCGGCCAAGTCGGTCCGATTCGCTTCTTCGTAGAGGGCCGTCAGTCTTCGCGCACGGGCAGCGCGTCGAACCGCGTTAATGGATTCGTAAAGCCGCGCCGCCTCTTCATACCGGTTTTCCCGGGTGAGCCGGACGGCCAGCGAATACTTGACCAGCCCGACATTCTTGAGATCCGGGTTTTCATTCACGAACGACTGGAGGGCATTGATAGGTGCCTCTGTATCCAGCAGCATATTGAGATCCCACCCGGATACCGCCCAATATACGGTGAGGTCCGCAATACCGCTCGCATGGTCCAAGTACATTCTATTCGTTCGGACTGTGGTGTGCAGCCACAACGCGAATCGAAGCTGTTCCGCTATGTTTCCCGTTTTCCGGTACACTCCACAGAGGCCATATGCTGCCGCGGCCTTTTGGTTGGCGGACGAACGGGATGATCGGAACAGCGCGAGAAGCGGTCGTTCCGCGGCTGCAAAATCCTGGGACAAGAAAAGCGCCGAAGCTAACATCCAATTAAAGTCGGGTTCAGACCGGACAGCAGCATTCGTGGGAACTGCGTCGGCGGCTAACCGCGCCGCAGGTGGATCGCCCGCGCGAAGCGCGGTTCGCATTGCAAGTAAAGCCAACGTATTGGCGCCTGTGTTCGATTCCATCAGGTTGCGGTGCTTCTCGATGAGACTCCTTATACGTGCGTAACTCTGTGCCGCGCCATCATCTCGCTCGAACTGCCTGGCGGATCGATCCCAGCGTGGATTGGTGACCAGTTGAATCGCGAAAGCCGCGTGTTCGGGCGTATCGAAGTATTCCTCAAGATGCTCAAGAAGCACGCCGCCACCGTCATAGCCATAGGTCATCCACAGTGAATTCAACACTGTCTCGCGGCTCAGGTTCGATCCGTCGCGGTTCAATTCATCCAGGTAGATCTTCCCGGCCGCGGTCTGGTCTCCCATTAGGTAGTGAACACGCGCCAACCATCCTCTGGCTTCGCTCAACAACTCGGGAGTCCGCGCGGTTTGCAGGAACGCCTGTAGCTTCTTCTTTGCGCTCTCCAGGAGTTGAGGCTCGCCCGGTTGCCACGAACGCATATCGATCTTTGCATCGATCAGTTCCACTTCCTCTTTCTCCCGGCGCGTCAGTGATGAATCGGCTCGCGCGATGGTGACAGCCTGTTGCAGTGGTGTGATATCGAAAGCGGCAGACTGCGGTTGGGATATACGTTGGTAGGCCTCTCGCAGCCTTGCCAATCTGCTGTTATTGTCCGCCGCCGTCATTCCAGCATACGGCGCGGAGATCCGTTGGACGCTGCGCTTTTCAAAATGCTCGTGCCCCTTGGCAAAAGGCAACCAGAAATGCCCGCTCAGATACTCCCGCATTGAGTCGTCAAAGCCGCACGCCCAAACGATGCCGATTGCCAAGACCGGCACACAGGAAAAGCCAAGCACGCGTCTTGCAATCTTCACGGCTGTTGTTCCAAGGTGAATTCGGAACGGGTATCCGTGATTGCACGCCCAAGGTAGAGGCGGCCTCGTCCACAATAGGGCGGTAGCGACAACTCAAGAAGAGACGGATCCGTCATCGCAACCGGCATGTTCGCTTCGGGCACGAAATACTCGAGCCTCGCCGAACTACGAATGCGGTACCGAACTGGCTTCGGCGAAAAAGGGTCGGCACCTTCCACATAAACATCCACGCATTCCACGGAGACGCAGCGGCCATTCACTACCTGGATTCGGTTCTGCACTTGATGCACTTGAGTGGAGAGACCCGCTGCATTCAACACCTCGTCAGGCCACATCGACAGCGTCTCATTAGACGTCGGCCACCGAAAAAATACGACTCCCGCAAGATAGCCCCTCATTTGGCGGGCGCTCTCCACCGCGGCCCGGATTGTCTCGGGCGTAGTGATTATGAACTCAACCTTATCTCCCGGTTCGAGAACGTTGTAGCCGACTGTGGACTTGCGAGTCGCCTGATAACTTAGTACAAGCTCGTTTGTCTGGTTTCTCGTGGCCTGTAGTTGGAAGGTGCGATGCGTCGCGATATCAAGCGGCACAAGATCGTGAAAGAACCTTATCGCCAAACGGCCCGCCGTGGAGACGCGCTCTCTCGGAACGACTCGCGCGCGCCCAAACGTGGAAATACCCACGCGGAAGCGTTTCCGAAAGCGATTGAACACAGGCCCCCATCGCCTCGCATCGATGCTGGCCGCAATCGCGGGTCCCTCGTCATATCCGTAGGGGTTTGAAAGGTCGTAAAACTGGGGTACGAATTCATCCACTTCCACAATAACCTTCCCGATATCGGTTCCGTTGTGGAACCAATCGAGCAGGGCCGTGATAGAGATTTCTAGTTCTGGTGGTAGCGCTTTCCTCACTTCGCGAAGAAAGCTCGCATATTGAGAGAGCTTGCTCGTCGGACAGTCTATATCGAGCTGAACTCCGGCCACTTTGAGATGCCGGCTCACGGCGGATACCCGAATTCGGGACACCTCACGGGCAATCATCGGTGCCGCGAGTACATCCGGCAGGCCTTGTTGCTGGAATCGAAATACGAGCCAGTATTCTTGAGCTGCCGGCAGTTGGTCAGGCAAGACAGCATTTCAGTAGTGTCCGGCTATAAGTCGAGCAGGCTCAACTGGTTAGAAAATAGGTCTGATTTTTCCTGGGAGTAAGTGTCGTCAAAGGCCCGTAGAATGGGCGTTTGCTC
>CAMAUG010000182.1 GCA_945861255.1 Candidatus Sulfopaludibacter sp. SbA3 | reverse complement strand
GCACCACAACCAAATCGGCGTTTTCAACAGTTGTATCGCATGTAGAATCGTATGCTTACGGGGACCGGTTGTGGGTATGCTGTGTATAAACCAGTTTCACTATGAAATGTAACGGGCAGGACGCGATTTCAGGCGAGCGGGTTGTGGTGGAGTGGGACGAGGGGGACGCCGCGTTCCGGTACGTGGACTCGGATCTCGCCGCTGCATCCGGGGACGATGCCTGGCTTGCGCCCGGGTTCATCGATCTCCAGGTGAATGGATTCGCCGGCGTGGATTTCAATTCACCCTCCGCGACTCACGAGGAAATCGCAGGCGCGATCACGGCGATTTTCTCGACCGGCGTGACGCGGTTCTTTCCTACCGTGATCACAGGCGAGCCTCAAACCATGCTCGGCGCGTTGCGGAATCTGGCGGCGGCGCGTGAATCGCTTGCATTCGGGCGCGCCATGGAGGCGTTCCATGTTGAAGGGCCGCATATAGCCCCCGAAGACGGCCCGCGCGGCGCGCACCCCAAGCAATGGGTGCGTCCGCCAGACATCGATGAATTCCAGCGCAAGCAGGAAGCGGCGGAGGGCAACATTCGACTGGTGACCATCGCGCCGGAATGGCCCGGGACGCCCGCGTTCATCGAACAATTATCGCGGCAGGGCGTGGTGGCGAGCATTGGCCACACGTCAGCAACGCCACGGCAGATCCGCGACGCTGTTTCGGCGGGGGCGCGCATGTCGACGCACCTGGGGAACGCTGGGGCGAATTCCCTGCCCCGGCGCGACAACTACTTGTATGCGCAACTGGCCGAGGATCGCCTAGCGTCGTCGTTTATCGTCGACGGGCATCATCTATCGGATGCATTCCTGAAGATCGCGCTACGCGCGAAAGGCATTGAGCGGAGCATTCTGGTGACGGACGCCGCGCCGCCCGTGATGTGCTCGCCGGGGCCCTACATGTTGGGTGGAGTCGAAGTGGAGCTTCGCGATGACGAGCGCGTCACGGTGCGCGGTGGCGAGCGACTGGCAGGCTCGGCGCTACGCATGCACCGCGCGATTTCGAACGTGATGCGGATCACGGATGTGAGCCTGGCGCACGCCATCATCATGTGCACCAGCAACGCCGCGCGCGTGGGGCGCATTCCCGGCCGTCTGCGCGGGATCCGTCCGGGAGAGCGGGCGGACCTGGTGCGGTTCAAGTTGGAGGATGGGCGGATGGATGTGCTGGAAACCTATTTCAGTGGACGGTTAGTCTATAGTTCCGCTGTAAGTGCCCAGTAATCCCCGAATCCCTCGTCACGCCATCGGTGATCTCGTCCGGAACCGCCCATCAACGGGATGGCACGGCTGTTGCTGCCCGCCGCTAGTTGCCCGCAATCGCGTCCACTAATCCTTCGATGGTGTGTGGGTTCGCCTCGACGTCCACCATCAGGCCGAGCTCGCGGGCGGTTGCGGAAGTGATGGGGCCTATCGATGCCACCTTGATCCCCTGCAAAGCCTCCCTGCCGACGAGCGCGACGAAGTTCTTCGCCGTCGACGAACTGGTGAACGTAATCCAGTCAGGCTTCCGCGCGAGGGCGTCGTGGGCGTGCTGGGCGGCATTCTCGGGGACGATGGTACGATAGGCTTCCACTACGTCGACGTGTGCGCCGCGTTCCCTGAGTACCACGGGCACCAGATCGCGAGCTACCGCCGCGCGTGGAAGCAGGACTCGCTTGCCGGCCAGGTCTTCACTCGCCAGCGCTTCCAGAAGGCTTTCGGCGACATACTCGGCGGGCATCACGTCCACGCGTAGATGCAGTTGCTCGATAGCCGCACGCGTGGCGGGGCCTATCGCGCACAGTTTGGCTTTAAGGGCCCGCAGATCGAGAGGTGAACGGTCCAGCGCCTCCACAAAGTGCCGCACGCCGTTGACGCTGGTGAAGATCAGCCAGTCGTAGGTATCGAGCCGTGCGATGGCTTGCTCCAGTGAGCTTTTCTCGGCGGCGGCCGCGATTTCAATCACGGGCACGAAGAGAGTCTCCGCGCCTAGGGCTTCCAGCGGCTCGGCCAGCATCGACGATTGGCGGCGGTCGCGCGTTACGATGATCTTCTTGCCGAACAAGGGAAGACGCTCGAACCAATTGAAGCGGTCGCGCAGCGCAACGACCTGGCCGATCACGATGGTCGCCGGAGGTTTCATGTGCGCGGCTTCAAGCTTGCCGGGTAAATCGGCCAGCGTCCCGGCGATGGTTTGTTGGTCGGGACGCGTGGCCCATCGCACGGCCATCGCCGGGGTTTGCGGTGAGCGGCCCATCCGGATCAGCTCCTTCGCGATCTCCGCGAAGTGCACCAGCCCCATGAAAAGCACGATGGTTTCTGCCGCGCCGATCTTGCTCCAATCGATTCCGTCCACGCTGTGCCCGGTTACAAACGCCACCACCGAGCTGTGTTCGCGATGCGTCAGCGGGACGCCCGTGTAAGCCGCCACGCCCAAGGGCACCGTTACGCCGGGCACGATTTCAAACGGGATGCCGGCGGCGGCCAGGACTTCCACCTCTTCCCCGCCCCGTCCGAAGATAAACGGATCGCCGCCCTTCAGGCGCACGACGGTCTTGCCCGCGCGCGCCCGGTCGATCAACATTTGCGAAATTTCTTCCTGCGAAAATTGGTGTACGGAGCGCTTCTTGCCGACGTAAATGCGCTCGGCCTGCGGAGGTGCGTAGTCCAGCAGCCGCTCCGGCGCCAGGTGATCGTACAGAACCGCGTCGGCGCGTTCCAAGGCCTTGCGACCTTTGATGGTGATCAGATCCGGGTCGCCCGGACCCGCGCCCACCAGATAGACCTTCATGCGGTCAGGATCTCCCGCGCGCCCGCCAGCAACAGGTGTTCGCCCAAACGGCGGCCGAGATCCACGGGGTCCTCGCCGGAAAGCGATCCTTCCAGCACGCGCTGGCCATCTGGCGATGCAACGATGGCGCGAAGATCGATCGCCACTCCGTGAACTCGCGCGTGCGCGCCGATGGGCACCTGGCATCCGCCTTCGAGCGTGGCCAGCAACGAGCGCTCCGCCGTTACGGCCAGGCGCGTAGGCGTGTGATCCAGCTTGCACGCGATCTGATGGGCGGCTCCGCCGTCATCACGTGTCTCGATGGCCAGCGCACCCTGGCCCGCGGCGGGACACATCACTTCGATATCCAGCAGTTCCCCGATCCGGTCCACCCAGCCCAGGCGGCGCAGGCCGGCCGCGGCCAGCACGATGCTCTCATAGCGGCCATCGTCGAGCTTACGCAAACGCGTGTCCACATTCCCTCGCAGCGCTTCGATCACCAGGCTGCGGTTGAGCGCGTGCAGTTGCGCGGCGCGGCGCAAGGAACTGGTGCCGACGCGGTCGCCGGGGCGAAGCTCGGTGAGCCGTTTGCCGATGAGCGCGTCGCGCGGGTCTTCTCTTTCGGGAAATGCCGCGAGCGTGAGGCCCGCCGGCAATGCGGTGGGCATGTCCTTCAAGCTGTGCACTGCCAAGTCGATGGCGCCCGCCAGCAACGCTTCTTCTATTTCCTTGGTGAACAGGCCCTTGCCGCCTACTTGGGAAAGGGGCACGTCCGTGATTTTGTCGCCAGTGGTCTTAATGATTTCCAGGCGGGTTTCCGCGCCCAGCTCGTGAAGACACGCGGCAATGTGACGGGCTTGCCACAATGCGAGTTGGGAGCCTCGGGAACCGACGACGATCATTGCGCGACTTAGCCTTCCCCCAAACGAAAGAGCTTCCGGATGGTGGTCATCAGCGCGATGCCTTCCGGGTCATTCGCCCTGCGGCGCAGCTCCGTGATGGGGACATGGGCGATCTTGTTCACGATGCCGCGCGTAATGGCTTCGATGGCTTCCTCTTGTTGCGGCGTCACAGGACCCAACTTCGCCCGCATCCGTTCGATTTCGCCGGAGCGCACCTGCTCCAGTTGCTCCTGCAATTCGACGATAGTGGGTGCGATCTCGCGTGTCTTCAGCCGGAGCATCATGCGCTGCACTTCTTCGTCGATAATTTCCTCGGCCTGCTCCGCCACATTCCTGCGCGATGCAAGATTGGATTCCACCACGCGGCCTAAGTCGTCGATGTCATAGAGAAACACGCCGTCCAACTCATTCACCGAGGGCTCGATATTGCGCGGCACGGCGATGTCGATGAGGAACATGGGCCGGTTGCGGCGCTTGTTGATGACGGCGCGCATGGCGTCTTTGGTGAGAATGTGATGCGGAGCGCCGCTGGAGGCGATCACGATATCCACCTCCGGAAGGATGTTGTGGAAATCGTCGTAATCCGCCACGCGGCCTTGAAAATCTTCGGCCAACGCGTCGGCACGCGAGCGCGTACGATTCGTGACGACGATATCCGCCACGCCGGAGCGCCGCAGATGGCGCGCGGCGGATTCCGCCATCTTCCCGGCCCCTACCAGCAGAACTTTCTTTTCCTGCAACGATCCGAAGATGTCGCGCGCCAGCTCCACTGCGGCATAGCTCACCGAAACGGCGCTGGCGCCGATTTCCGTTTCCGTTCGCACGCGCTTAGCCACGTTGAATGCGCGCGTCATCACCAGATCCAGAAATCCAGTGACTGAACCGTGCTGCTTGGCGACGGCATAGGCGGTTTTGAGTTGGCCAAGAATCTGCGGCTCGCCGACAACCTGGGAATCCAGGCTGGAGGCCACACGAAACAAATGCCGGATAGCATCGCGACCGTTGTAGTGGTAAAGATATGGCGCCACCCAGGCTGGTTCCACGTTGCGAGCCTCCGCCAGAAATGTTTCGACCATGTTCCCGGTGCCGTTGTCTTCTTCGGTGGTCACCGCCACTTCCACGCGGTTGCACGTCGACAGAATCATGCCCTCAATCATTCCCGGTTTACCGCGCAGCCGGTCCAAGGCTTGCGGCAAGGCGTTATCGTCGAACGCCAGACGTTCGCGGACCTCAATGGGCGCGGTGTGGTGGCTGAGGCCGGTGACAAGCAGTTTCATGGAATGGCTCTCATGGAATCAATGCCGGCCTCAATCCACTGTGCGCCACCCAGGTGAGCGCGCCGCAGCCCAGAACCACAATCGACATCAAGGCGGCTTTGCGTCCCCTCCAGCCCGCCGACGCGCGCATGAAGATCATGAACAGGCACAGGCCCCAGGTAATAAAGGCAAGCGTGATGTTAGCGTTACCCACCCATTTGGTGCCCAACTCGATGAATGCCCATAGGACCCCAAACACCACGCCGAGCGTGATGAAAACGAAGCCGAAGCCCATGGAACTGCTGATCAGGTTATCCAGCGTTCCCAGCGGAGGAAGTTTGTCCAGCACGGCAGGCGTCTTCTTAGACTTCAAACGTCGTTCCTGAATCAGATAGAACACCGCGGAAATCGCGGTGAGCAGCAGCGCGGCATACCCCGCCAGCACCAGGATGATGTGGACAATCAACCAGGCGTCGCGCACCCGCACATCCGACCAGGCCGAGACGGGTTGCTCCATTTGAGCCACCAGCGTCATCAGAAACACCAATGGGAAGAGGGCGACTGAAGTACTAGCGAAGTTGTAGCGCCAGTCGACGAACAGAAACACTAGTGCGAATAGAAACGCACAGAGGCTGAGCGTTCCGTAGAAGCTCTCAACCGGTAGACGTCCGTAGGCCCTGGCAAGTTCCACCAAGGCGACGCCATGCAGCACCACGCCGACTCGGAATGCCCCCAGGGCGAAGCGGTAGAAATCAGAGGTTCGCCTGAGAATGGCCAGCATCGAATGCAGCAGTCCGGCGGCGTACAGCAACGCCGCCACGCGCAGCCAGAATATGCTGGATTCAATCATCCTTCCTCTATCTTACGCTTGTCGGCCACAGAGCCTGCCAGCACGCCGCTACATGGGCCGCTGGAGCGCGGAGTACCATGCCGGCGCCCGATCGAAGCGCTTCACCGCGCCAAGCTTTGTTCCGTATCCTGAAAATATGAATCCTTCAAAGCGTTTGCAAGACAAAGTGTGCCTGGTGACCGGCGCAACTAGAGGAATAGGGCTGGCGATTACCCGGATGTTAGTGGCGGAAGGGGCATCGGTGGCGATCTGCGGTAGAAGTGAGCCATCCGTCAGCCAAGCGATACTCACATTCCGAGACGAAAGCCCTAGTAAAGTCAAGGGGAAAGTTGCCGATGTTAGTGATTGTGATCAGGTTCAGGAACTCTTCGCCTTCGTCATCCGCGAATTCGGCGGCCTGGACGTGCTGGTCAACAATGCCGGCATCGGAAGTTTCGCTAGTGTCTCCGATACAACGCCCGAGCAGTGGGCAGCGACGTTGGCGACGAATCTTACCGGAACATTTTACTGTTCACGGGAAGCGCTGCACAGATTCCGAAAGCCGATGGATGGCAACCCCGGCGGCGGGCACATCGTCAACATTAGTAGCCTCGCCGGAAAGAACGCCTTCGCGGGAGGCGGGGCGTACAACGCCTCCAAATTTGGAGTCAACGGATTTAGCGAAGCTCTCATGCTCGATGCGCGATATAACAACGTGCGAGTCAGCACGATCGCACCGGGCAGTGTGGCGACCGAGTTCGCTGGAGGTCGGGGTGAGAACGGAAGAGATTGGAAGGTATGGCCGGAAGACGTTGCCGAGATCGTCAGGATGGTCCTGTGCATGCCATCGAGGAGCATGGTCAGCTACGTGGAAGTGCGCCCCAGCCGGCCGAAAAGGAAAGCGTGAGAATTATCCCGGCGCTTCTTTCCTGCCGATGATACAGATGCAGCCAAAATCCAACGGGGAGCATCTATAAGAATGGCACTGGGATTGCCCGAAGATTTGTGGAAGGGGCCAGTGATGCGGCCTCTGAGAAGTACCAGAAAGGCGGTATATACTATGGTACGGCAGAACATCCCCCTTGATCCGGCGAAAACCGGCAGAGACGCTGTTTCTCTGGAGAGCAACCTGCAGCGGATGATTGTCGGGCAGGATGAGGCGATTCAACAGATCGTCAACATCTACCAGATGAATCTCACCGGGATGAGTGCGCCCGGCCGCCCGATCGGCAACTTTCTGTTCCTGGGGCCTACCGGGTCCGGCAAAACCCGCATTGTGGAAGCGACTGCGGAAGCGTTGTTAAAGAACCCGCGCTCGGTGGTCAAGATCGATTGCGCGGAGTTTCAGCACAGCCATGAAATCGCCAAATTGATCGGTTCGCCTCCGGGATACCTGGGACACCGGGAAACGCATCCCCTGCTCTCTCAGGAAGTGCTGAATCAATATCACACGGACAATCTGAAGCTCAGTTTCGTGCTGTTTGACGAAATCGAGAAGGCTTCGGATGCGCTGTGGAACCTTCTGCTGGGCATCTTGGACAAGGCCACGTTGACGTTGGGCGACAACCGCAAGGTGGATTTCTCGCGGACTATGATCTTCATGACGTCCAATCTGGGAGCTTCGGAAATGAGCGCTCTGGTGTCGCCGCGGCTTGGTTTCAACGTCGGTGCCGCGCAGGCGAAGATTGCCACCGGCGTGGTGGATGAGAACATGTCCGCCAAGCTGGCGCGCAGCGGCCTGGAAGCGGCCCGCCGCAAGTTCACACCGGAGTTCATGAATCGCCTGGACAAGGTGGTGACGTTCAAGCCGCTGGGTACGAATGAGTTGAGGAAGATTCTGGACATTGAACTGAATCTGGTACAGCAGAGAATCTTCAACACATCGGCCGACCGTGCTTTCGTGTTTACTCTTTCCGACGAGAGCAAGGGCTACCTGTTGGAGCAAGGCACCGACATGAAGTACGGCGCTCGGCACTTGAAGCGCGCCATTGAGCGCCTGCTGGTGCAGCCCATCTCCAACCTGATCGCTACCGATCAGGTCCGCGGCGGCGACTGGGT
>CAMAUG010000181.1 GCA_945861255.1 Candidatus Sulfopaludibacter sp. SbA3 | reverse complement strand
CGACGTCGCCGCACAGGAAGTGCGTGACAAAATCAACTTGATTCTCTCGCAGCTGCCGGAGACGTCAAGAACCCCGGTGGTTCAGAAAATGGACCCGGACGCCACGCCCGTTCTGCAGATCGTGGTGTCGGCGCCACGTCCGTTGCGGGAGGTGACGGAGATCGCCGACAAGCAGATCCGGCCGCGGCTGGAGAACATTCCGGGCGTCGGGCAGATCCGCATCACCGGCGGGCTGAAGCGCGAGATCCGGGTGTGGGTGGACCCGGACAAGATGCGCGCCTACAACCTTTCGATTTCCGAGGTGGCGAACGCTCTGCGCCAGCAGAACATGGAATTGCCCGGAGGCAGCATGCAGGCGGGCGAACGCGAATTCAGCGTACGCACGATGGGACGGTTGGTGGACCCGGTGCAGTTCAACGAGATCGCCATCGCGAGGCGGGGCTCCTACGTCGTGAAGCTGAAGGACATGGGCCGCGCCGAGGACAGCGAAGAAGAGCCCACCACCGCGGCCCGGCTGAACGGGGAACCGGCGGTGACGCTGACGGTCAACAAGCAATCGGGGGAAAACACAGTGGCCACGGCGGACGGAGTGCTGGGGCGTTTGAATGAAGTAATGGCCGGGTTGCCGAAGGATCTGAAGATTCAGATTGTCAACGATACGTCCGCGTTCATCAAATCCGCCGTGCACCAACTGGAACAGCATCTGATTGAAGGCAGCATCCTGGCGGCCTTGGTGATCTGGATCTTTCTCACCAATATTCGGACGACGCTGATTTCAGCGGTGGCGATTCCCACTTCCATTGTGTCCACGTTCGGATTGATGGCGGTGATGGGCTTCACGTTGAACCAGATGACGATGCTGGCGCTGACGCTGATGGTGGGCATCGTGATCGATGACGCCATCATCGTGCTGGAGAATATCTACCGCTACATGGAGGAAAAAGGGCTTTCGCCGTATCAGGCGGCGATTGAGGGCACGCGCGAGATCGGCCTGGCGGTGATGGCCACCACGCTTTCATTGCTGGCCGTGTTCATTCCCATCGGTTTCATGGGCGGAATGGTGGGCCGCTTCATGTCTTCATTCGGATTCACGTCGGCGTTCGCCATCGCCGTGTCGCTGCTGGTGAGCTTCACGCTCACACCGATGCTGAGCTCGCGTTTTTTAAAGCCGCGGTCGCCGGAGGACGTGGCGGCGCATCGCGGCTCCAAGGATTCGCCATTCTTTGCGTTCCTGGACCGGCACTACACACGGATGCTCGAATGGTCCATGGCGCACCGCAAGAGCATGGTGGCCATCAGCGCCGTGGTCGCGCTGAGCACCGTGCCGTTGTTCATGGTGGTGGGAAAAAGCTTTGTGCCGAACGACGACCGTTCGGAATTTCAGGTTTCCGTGCGCGCTCCGGAAGGATCTTCGCTGGCGGCGACGTTGACCATAGCGGAGCGGATCGCGCGCGACGTCCGCGCTTTGCCCGGCGTGCGCGCCACGCTGACCACCATTGGCGGGGGCGGAGGCGGGGGATTCGCCAATGTTTCATCGGGCGCGACGAATCGAGCCTCCATTTACGTCCGGCTGGTTCCGCCGGGGCAGCGCGAAGGATCGCAGCAGGACCTGATGGTGCAAGCGCGCGACGTGACGAAGCGGTACCCTTCCGATCTGAAAACCTCCGTCATGCAGAATGGCGGCGCGGGCGGCGGACAAGCCGAAGTAATGTTTGTGATCAATGGTCCGGATTTGGAGAAGCTGGACACTTATTCGAAAGCAATTCTGGCGAAGATGCGCACAACGCCGTTTGTGGCCGATCCCGATACATCATTGGTCTACGGAAAGCCGGAACTGCGGGTGGAAATCGACCGCCAGCGCGCGGCGGATTTGGGCGTGCGGGTAGGCGATATTGCCACGGCCCTGAACACATTGGTGGCGGGGCAGGTGGTCTCCACTTTCAACTCCGCAGGCGAACAGTATGACGTCAGACTGCGCGCCGCGCGCGAATACCGCACCAGCGTGGAAGGCTTGTCGCAAATGACCGTGTTTTCGACCAACCGCCAAGGCTGGGTGACGCTCGATCAAGTGGTCCGGATCAAGAGCGGCACAGCGCCTTCGAGCATCAGCCGGTTGGACCGGCAGAGGCAGGTTACGCTGTCCGCGAATGTGCTTCCTGGAGGAAGCCAACAGAGTGTGATCCAAGCCGTCCAGGACATTGCCGCCGGCGTTCGCATGGATCCGGGCTATAGCACCGGGCTGCAAGGCATGAGCAAGGAGTTGGCACGAACGGCGTACTACTTCCTGATGGCGATCGCATTGACGTTCATCTTCATGTACATCGTGCTGGCGGCGCAGTTCGAATCGTTTTTGCATCCGTTTACGATTCTTCTGACGCTGCCGATCGCGGTGCCGTTCGGCATCCTGTCCCTGATTTTGGCGGGCCAGACCATCAACGTATTCTCCGGAATAGGCATGCTGCTGCTGTTCGGCATTGTGAAGAAGAACGCGATTTTGCAGATCGATCACATGAACGGCCTGCGCGCCCTGGGCATCAACCGCCACGACGCTATCATCCAGGCCAATCGTGACAGGCTGCGCCCTATATTGATGACCACAACGGCGCTGGTGGCGGGCATGCTGCCGCTGGTGTTTTCGCTGGGCGACGGCGCCACCACGAACCGGTCGATCGGCGTGCTGGTGGTGGGCGGGCAGACGCTGTGCCTGCTGCTGACGCTGCTGGCGGTGCCGGTGTTTTATTCGTTGTTCGACGATATGAAAAACCTCAGAATATTTAGCCGTTTGCGCCGCCGCGACCAATCCCAGGAGGCGCCACTGAAAATGCCGCCGGCCCCGGCAGTTCCCGAGCCGGCACGTTTTGGAACGGAGGAGCACGCATGATGCGCGTCCGCATCCGAAGGAACGCGGCGGCGCTGCTGTGCTGCGCGGCGCTGATTTCAGCACAAGAACAGACGACGCCGGTTCCGCCGGTGCGCCAGTTCCGCTTGCCGCCGCGGATCGGCGTGTTCGCGGAAGTGCGCCTCAGCCTGCAAGAGGCTCTGGCGATGGGGATGGCGAACAACAACGACATCGACGCGTCGAAAATCGACCAGCAGATTTCCAACTACACGCTGGCCGGCGCGCGCGGGGCGTTCGATCCGACGTTCAGCGTCAGCAGCGGTTGGCAGCAAAACCTGCAACCCGTGGCGACGGCGCTGGGTGGAACCGCCAGCGGCGCGGTGCTGAACAAGATGTGGCAGGCGGACCCGACGGTGAGCGGCGCGCTCCCCTGGTGGGGGGGGAGTTACCGGCTGGATCTCAACTCTCAGCGTTCCTACACCAACAACTCCTTCGTGACGCTGAATCCACAGTATCCTTCGTCGCTCAATTTTCAGTTCACGCAACCGCTGTATCGAGGGTTCCGGTATGACAACAACCGGCGCACCCTGGAAGTGGCCAAAAAGAATCGGTCCCTCACCGGCGAACAGTTCCGCCAGCGCGTGATGCAAGTGGTGCAGCAGACCGAGCAGGGGTACTGGGAGCTGGTCTTCGCGTACAACAACCTGCAAGTGCAACTGGAGGCCGTGGAGATCGCGCGTCAACAGGATGAAAGCAACCGGAGGCAGGAAGCGCAAGGGCTGCTGGCGCCCATCGACGTGGTTGCGTCGCAAACCCAGCTTGCCAATTTCGAGCTGGGCGCCTACACGGCGCAAACGCTCCTTACGCGGGCGGAGAACAGTCTGAAGACGCTGATTCTGGCGGACCGCGGCTCGCCGATGTGGGCCAGCGCGATTATTCCCACCTCGCAACCAGAAGTCATGCCGCGTATCACGCCCTTGGCGGACGCCGTGAGCGAAGCGCTGGCGAACCGCCCGGAAGCCGCAGCGGTCAGGATCAACGCCGAAATCAACCAGAGCGACATCAAATTGTTCCGGGAGCAAACAAAACCGCAGGTGGACGTAGTGGCCACCTACACGCGCGCGGGTTTGGCCGGATTACAAATTCCGCAAAGCACGAATGCATTCACTGCCGGCTTCATCCCGCTGGTGGAGCGCCTGAATGTGCTGTCGGCCAGCGCAGGACTGGATCCGATCAATTTCGGGGGGTTCGGCGGCGGCAATGCGATTTCGCCGGTCCTGGTGGGCAGCTACGGCCAATCGCTCACGAATCTGTGGGCGGGCAATTTCCCGACGACGCAGGTGCAGTTGCGCGTGTCGCTGCCCCTGCGCAACCGCACGGCCGAGGCGAACCTGGGGCGCTCGCTGGCCGATGGCAGGCGGTTTCAGAATCAGCGCGAGCAAATTGAGCAGGCGATCGAAGCGGATGTGCGCAATTCCATGCAGCAGGTGCAATCGTCACAGTTGCGGCTGGACGCCGCGCGGCTGCAACGCCGTTCGGCCGAAGAGCAGTACAACAGCGAACAGCGCCAGTTCCGCGCGGGCACGTCGACACTGTTCCTGGTGCAGCAGCGGCAGAGCGCGATGATCACTTCCCGAAGCCAGGAGCGGCGGGCGGAATCCGACCTGGGCCAGGCGATCGCGGCGTTTGAGCTGGCCACCGGGACGATTCTGCGCGAGCACGCCATCAATCTGCAATAGCTACAATAGCGTTCAGGTGGCCGCCACGGGAACGACACGGCGAGCCGCCCGCCCGTGCGGAAACCAGACATCGAGTGACCTCCTCCTTTCGCGCGCTGCGGTCGCGCAACTACAGGCTGTTTTTCGCGGGCCAGGCCATCTCCGTCATCGGGACGTGGATGACGCGGCTGGCGATGAGCTGGCTGGTGTACCGCCTTACCAACTCGGCGTTGTTGCTGGGCGTGGTGGGATTCGCGGCGCAGATTCCCGCCGTGGTTTTGGCGCCCATCGCGGGCGTGTGGGTGGACCGGCTGAACCGGCATCGCGCGATTATCGTCGCGCAGATCGCGGCTATGTGCGCGTCGCTGGCTTTGGCCGCGCTGGCGTTCACGGACACAGCGACCATCTGGTGGCTGATCGGGATCGCGTTCCTGCAAGGGATCATCAGTTCGTTCGAAGTGCCGGCGCGGCAATCGTTCGTCATTCAGATGGTGGACGATCCGGCCGACCTCACCAACGCCATCGCGCTGAACTCGTCCGTGTTTAACGCAGGCCGGCTGGTGGGCCCGGCCATCGCGGGAATCTTAGTTGCGGCGACCGGCGAAGCGTGGTGCTTCTTACTGGACGGCGTGAGTTATATTGCTGTGATCGGTGGGCTGCTCGCCATGCGGCTTCCCAAACAGGAGATCCGGCGAACAGACCGGCGAGCGTGGCACGAGCTGACCGAGGGCTGGCGCTATGTGGTGGCGTCCCCGGCGTTGCGAAATGTGCTTCTCCTACTGGGATTCGTGAGTCTGATCAGTGCACCGTACTCGGTCTTGCCGCCGATTCTGGCAGCGGAAATTCTGCATGGCGGCGCGAACACACTGGGATTTCTGATGGCGGCGGCCGGAGTAGGCGCACTGGTGGCGGCCGTGAGCATGGTATTGCGCAAGACGCTACTCGGATTGGCGCGTCTATTGGCCGTGTGCGTGGGCGTGTTCGGCGCCGGTTGCGCGTTGCTGGGAGTTTCACGGACGTTCTGGCTGTCGGTGATCCTGATGGGAATCGCCGGGTTTGGCATGATGATGCAGATCGTGGGGAGCAACACCATCGTGCAGACTTTGACGGAGGAGAGTAAGCGGGGGCGTGTGATGTCCTTCTACACCCTGGCGTTGTTCGGACTGCCGCCCATTGGGAGCCTGCTGTGCGGCGCGCTTGCCTCACGTGTGGGCGCGGAAGCGGTCTTCATCGGCAGCGGCGCACTGGCAGTGCTGGGAGCGGTTTGGTTTTGGACAAAATTGCCGGAGATTCGCCAGTCGGCGCGCCCCCGGTTGGTGGAACTCGGGATTCTGCCCGAGAATTGACGTCACTCTATTACGCTCGCAAGTAAAACAAGCTCAAGCGTGGCAGCCCGCCAGCGGCCAGGAGCTTGCGCTCCAGAAACTGCCTTTCGAGCATCGCCAGTTGTTCGGTGGACATTTTTCCGCGGTAGGGCTTCAACTCGACATCGAGCGAGCGGCGGGCTTCAAACAGTGCTTCCTCACTCGCGGCGGCTCGCAGCCGGGCAACCATTTTCTCCTCAATTGCCGTAAGGCGCTGCTCCAGTTGCTCCATGTCCGTGTAGAGCGATTCCACATCCAGCGCTTCGAGCGATGCCGCCAGATCCTGCTGCCCGGCCTTGCGCAAGGCTTCCGCATTGCGGCCGATGAACCCGCGGACATCTTCAAGTGAAAAAGGCGGCGGCGCCGCTGACGCGCGGGCGGGCCTGCCGCTTGCGAGTGCCTGCGCTTCCGCGGCGATGGCCTGCGCGCAATAAGCGATGGAATTCACCATTTGAATGCGCGCGCGCGCCGGGCGCTTGCGCCATTTTTCGAACGCCTGATCAATGCCACGCAGTACCGCTTCAAGGGGAATCCCCGCATTCTTCCAGGATTCGATCAAAGCCCAGTCGAGCGGAGACAGCAGGAACAGGCCTGTACCACGCACTCGCTGGAAGTGATCTTCGACTTCCGTGAAGTAATTAAAATAGTTGGTCACCGGCTACGGCTTCCGTGCGTGATTGCGTTCCCAGATCAGGCGCAGCCCTTCGAGCGTCAGATCCTCATCGCAAGTCTTCACCAGCCGCGAGCCTTCCGCGATCAGCTTGCCCTGGCCGCCGGTGGCGATGGTTTTCGTCTCCGGCCCCAACTCGCCGATAATGCGTTCGACAATGCCATCGATCAGGCCGATGAACCCATAGTAGAGCCCCGACTGAATGCTGCCCACGGTGTTGCTGCCGACAAGTTTCTCGGGCGCGCGGAAATCGACCATCGGCAGACGGGCGGTCTTGGCGAACAGACCGGTAATGGACATGCCGATGCCTGGCGAGATCAAGCCGCCCAGAAACTCGCCGTCCTTGGAAACCACATCGAAGTTGATGGTGGTCCCCAGATCCACCACCACGCACGGGCCGCCGTATTTGAAATACCCCGCCACGGCGTTGACGATGCGATCCGCGCCCACTTCGCGCGGATTGTCGTAGCGCACGGTGATGCCTGTATCGGTGGTGGGACCCACGAACATGGGCTGGCGGCGGAAGTAACGTTCCGCCATCGCGGTCAGCGGCTGATCCACGGCGGGCACCACGCTTGAAATCACAACGCCATCGATCGAAGCCAGATCCAGCGACGATAGCGAAAACAGATTCCGCATGAGAATGCCCCACTCGTCCGGCGTCTGATCGCGGATGGTGCGCAGACGCCACCGCCCGGTGAGCCGCGCGCCATCGAAAGCGCCGATGGTGATGTTGGTGTTGCCCGCGTCGAGAGCTAGAAGCATAGGTTACACGGGCCGGACGCCGCCGGCCAGAATCGTGACCTCCATTCCATTATCTTGACGCAACCGGAGGAAGCCCGAGGGGTCCAGGCCGCAGGTGACGCCCGCGACCATGGCGTCATGCTGGCCCGCGCCGTCCTGATCCACGCAAACGCGTCGTCCCTGCACATAGCTGGAAGCACGGGTGAAGCTATCAAGAATGGCGCCGGAGTCAGTGGCGGCCAGCGCGCCGAACGCGTCGACGGCCGGCGCCAGCGCCACCAGCAGAACTTCGCGCGTGGCGTGTGTGCCTTCCAGAGCGAGCGAGGTGGCGATGTCCGCGAGTTCCGGCGGAAAGTTCGTGTGATGTACGTTGATGCCGATGCCCGCGATGACGGCACTGGAGCCGGTTTCCATGTGAGCCAGAATTCCCGCGCACTTCTTGGCGCCAAGCATGACGTCGTTCGGCCAGCGAAGGTCAGGCGCCAAGCCCGTGGTTGCGACGATGGCCTCGCG
>CAMAUG010000180.1 GCA_945861255.1 Candidatus Sulfopaludibacter sp. SbA3 | reverse complement strand
TCCAGGCATTCGCGATGTCACTGCGGGCGCATCAATGCCATCAGTACACGGATTTTCACAGGAACTGCTTGCGAAATTCCTCCCTGGGGCGGAGGGGAAGTAGACCACTCACAGCCGGGATGGGCCATCCACTACCCTTTTGGAGGATTTCGGCGGCTGGCGTTTCACGGACCCGTTTTAGGCTACAGCGTTGACGCACTCCCCGCCTAGGTCCTCCGCCATGATTTCGATGCGTCGGAAATCATGGTCGCGGTTGATTTGAACACCGCTATCGGCATAACGTGTGCCCGTTTTTAGACAAACATCGGGAACGTTTCAAAGTCGCCGTTGAGTAGGCTCCGCGTGTCTTTGTAACCTAGCCACCCGGAAATCATGGTCGCGTAAACACGGCGGAAGTCCGTGGTGTGCAGCAAATTGTCGCCTTCGTCGAGCTTCGTGAGGCTGACGGGCTGGCCGTACTGGCCGCCCTTGACCTTGTTGCCGGTGACGAACATCAGGTTGGCGGCGCCGTGATCCGTGCCCAGGCTCACGTTTTCCGGCACGCGGCGGCCGAATTCGGAGAACACCATCACTACCACGTCGTCGGCCCGCCCGATGCGCTTCAAGTCCAGCATGAACGCGGAAACTGCGTCGGAGGCATACGTCAGCAACCGTTGATGCACTTCATTCTGGAACACGTGCGTGTCGAACGAATTGTTCCGGAAGGAAACGTAGTAGAGCCGCGAGGGCATGCCCGCCTCAATCAACGCCGTCACCTTGGGCAGATCCAGGGCGCTCACTCCGTAATCCACCGGAGAATGGTACTTGGACCAGGCCTCCCGCACCAGCGTGGAGGCGTCCTTGGCGCTCTTGGCCATCTCCAGCAGAAAACGCCGCGAAGAGTTCTGCGACGTGGAAGCGCTCGAAACCGTATCCAGCACCTCGCGCTGCTCGTAAAAGCTTTCGCGGGAGAACTTGTCGGGATCGTCAAACACCACCGGCACGTTGCGCTGGCTGCGTACCGCCAGGGACTGCTGCGCGGCGATGTTGACCAGGAAATTCGGCGGCGCATCCGGCGCCATGGCATCGGCCAGGCGCCCCACCCATCCGTACTGCTCGCCGCTGTTGGGCGCGGCCGTGTGCCAGTACGCCATCGAAGTGAAGTGCGAAAACGATGGGTTCGCGTAGCCGCATCCGTGGACAATGGCCATCTTGCCGTCTTTGTACAAACGCTCAAAGCCCACCATGCCGCGATTAAAGCCGAAGTGGTTATCGATGGGGCGGACGTCCTTGCGCTGGAGTCCGATCTTGGGGCGCTGCTTGTAGTAGGCGTCGTCGCCGTAAGGGACTAGCGTGTTGAGTCCGTCGTTGCCGCCGGAAAGCTCCAGGACCACCAGAATCTTCCCGTCCGCCTTGGCCTGGGCGGCCATCGCTCCAGCGGCCTGTGAAAACGCGGGGATCGGCAGAGCGGTGCCCAGACCGATTCCGTACATGCCGGTACGAAGCAGGTCCCGCCGGCTGACATTGCTGGACGAAGAGTTAAACGAAAATTTCCTATGCATGGGTTGTACTCCTCAACACACTTAACTTAGCTGATACTCCGGCTGGCTCATGATCAAATGCAGCAGCAGGCGTAGGGGCTCCTCCAGATACGTCTTCGCAGGGGCGATATCGGTGGTGCCCAATTCCTTGTTCAGGAAAGAGATTAACATGCGCCGCGCATCGTCACCCGGCGGGACGCGCATCAAGTGCTGGATGAGATAGTCCACCACCTGCGTTGTGTCTTTCGGGTTCCCGGCCAGCACCATTTTGGTGAGATTAACCTGTGCGATGTCACGCGGAATCGGTTTGACGCGCTCAATCGCCAATTGCCACCCGCGGAAGTTACCGAGGCGCGTGTTGAAGTCTTCGTCGCGATCGGCCATCATATTCGATTCGGCCATCACGCCGGTTTTCGAATCGGGCTTGGTGGCCGCGGTGACGTCCATGCCCAGGCGGAGGCGTTCGGCCACGCTGCGCACTTCGGCGCTGGGGTTGTAACGGTCCGGCGGCAGGAAATTGATATCCGGGAAAAGAATATCGCGCGCGAAATTGCCGCGCTCCAGCAGCAGGCCCGGCGTCACCCAGCTCTGGCCGCCCGCCCATCCGGCCACCGTGGGAGGCGCGAATATCCGCTGTCCCAGCGCGCTGGTGGCGGAATTGAAATCCGGAACGCCCGGAGCGCTGGTGAGGCCCAATTTCCTGTAGGTGGATACGGCTAGCTGCACGGGGCTCTTGATCTGCGTGCCGACTGCCGCCGGGCTGTAAAAATCGCGCGACAGGAAAATAGTCTCAAGCAACGGCGTGATCTCATATTTCGAATCGCGAAGCACGGCGCCCAACTTCTTTTGCAGTTCCGGCGGAAGGTCCTGCCGCACAAAATACCGGTAGATCTTGCCGGCGATGAAATCGGCGGTCGCGGGCTGCTGCATGATGATGTCGATCACGTCGACGCCGTCGAAGGGACCGGTTTTGCCGAGGAACGTCTTGACACCGTCGTCGTGCTTGTCTTTATTCACCACGAACTTCACGTCCACGGAATTCCAACCGGTGAAGGCGCGCGCCGCTTCACGGATATCTTTTTCCGCGTAGTTGCCGACGCCCATGGTGAACAGTTCCATGATTTCGCGGGCAAAATTTTCGTTCGCCGCGCCCTTCACGTTCACGCCGGCGTCCAGGAAGGTTAGCATCGCGGGGTCCTGCGCCACCGCCACCATCAGGTTCCTGAAATTGCCCAGGCCTTGGTTTTCAAACAGCTCCAGTTCATTGAGCAGCTTGCGATAATCGCGAACCTTGGCTTCATTCACCGCGTAGTGCCCGTGCCAGAACAGCGCCATTTTTTCCTGCAGAGGGCGGGGGCTTGAGACCATCCGGTTCGCCCACCAATAGGAAACGCGGTTAGTTTCCAGCACGCTGGCGCGGAGCCAGTAGAAAAACTTGTCGACCACCGGCTGCAAGCGCCGGTTGCCCTCGGGCTTCACTTTGATGCCGAGCGCTTCGCCCTTCGCCTTGGCCATATCGGTAACGGCCGGGCGGCTGGGCGGGAAGGGCTCAAGGCCGGGGTCGTGGGTTCCGGAGTGCTCAAACGGAGCCAAGCTGCCGGCGCTGGTTCCCTGAATACGGACCAAGCGGGCGATGGCCTGCGCCGGGGTCATTTGGGCCAGCGCCTGAATTTCCTCGGGCGTGCCGCCGAATCCAGCGCGCTCCAGAAGGTGAGCGGCGAAATCGTAATTCCAATCCGCGGAGCGGATGGGCGTCAGGTCGTTCTCCCAAGCCGCCGGCCCAGCGGTTTCCGCCAGGGCGCAGACAGGCAGGGCCGCGATCGCCGCAGCCAACGTAAGAACGGAAAACCAATCGGCTCTTCGATACATAGATCAAACTCCTGGATGTGGCTATTTCAGATGTTCTCACGAAAGCAGCAGCAGCGCCACCGGGGGTGCGCCCGGGCGCGAAATCGGCTGGTTCGACGCCTGGACCAGCCAGGACCTAGCCGACGCATCCGCCGCGTCGCTCCGGCGATTTGAAGAGCGGGAGACTGCGAGCCGTTGAAACCCGCAGACGTCGTCATCCTAGGCGCTAACCGCTTCTTCATCGATTGAACGAAGTGCATGAGCGGCAAGTTCGCGCTCGGGGGGCCACTCGCATGCCCCTTGAAGAGTTCCCGCTAGCGGCCGGGCTAGAGTGCGGCCTGGGCCGCTAGCTCCCCAGCCCCACAAGCAGGGCGAGTCGCCGGAGAACCGGCGGCAGTGAAGCGGCCACCCTTCGAGGTTCTGGGCGTCCCTTGCAGACGCTTGGGAATTATGTGAGCATAAGCTCAGGAGTTACGCGGATGATAGCCACTTTTATACCCCGACACCTCTCTGCGGCGGGCATCACGCTTGCAATAGTCATCGCAATGGTCGCACAGGCTTCCGCCCTGGCGGCAGACGCGAAGCCAGCCAATCCGGGTGTGCGTGAGCAGGTCACTTTCTCAAAGGACGTCTCACCCATTCTTCAAGAGAAGTGCCAGGAGTGCCATCAACCGAACTCCATCGCACCCATGTCGCTCATTACTTTTCAGCAGGTGCGGCCCTGGGCGCGTTCCATTAAGCAGCGCGTAATAACGCGGCAGATGCCGCCGTGGCATATTGATCAGGGCGTCGGCGTGCAGAAATTCAAGAATGACATGTCGCTCAGCGATCAGCAGATCAACACGATCGTGCGGTGGGTTGACGGCGGCGCGCTGCAGGGCGATCCGAAGGATCTGCCGGCGGCCAAGCCGTTGGTGTCCGACAACGAGTGGAAAGGTGCTAGAGATGGCTACGGGCCGCCCGACCTGGTTGTCAAATCGTCCGAATACACCATGCCGGCCCGGCACCAGGACGTGTGGTATCGGCCAATGTCCGATATTCCGATCACCGAGCCGCGTTGGGCAAAGATGGTTGAGATTCGTCCGACGAGCTTGAAGGGCCGCAAGATCCTTCATCACTCCATTGCGTATCTGGTGCTGAACAATGATCCGGAAGCTGTTAATACCGGCACCTCAAACGGTCCAAGCGCCGGCAATAGCCCAGCCGACCTTGTCAACCGCCGTCCGCAATTGATGGAATGGGCCATCGGCAAAGGTTATGACCTGTTCCGGCCGGACACCGGGAAGTTGATCGTTCCCGGTGAAAAGATTTCCTGGGATCAACACCTTCACGCTGCCGGCGAGGAAGTTACCGTAGGTTCCGAAATTGGAATCTGGTTCTATAAGAAGGGTGAGGAGCCTAAGAAGCGGAGCTATCTCATTGGGTTTACCGGGATCAGGGGTGGACGGCAGTCCTTGGACATCCCGCCGAACTCATTCGCCCAGACTGAGGGCTTCACGGCGCTTAAGGAGAATACCCTGATCGAGAATTTTCAGCCTCACTTCCATCTGCGTGGCAAGTCGATGCAAGTGGAAGCGATTCTCCCGGACGGCAGTTCACAGATCTTAAGCTACGTTGGTAATTTCAATTTCAACTGGATGACCAACTACATCTACGACGATGATGCGGCGCCACTGTTACCCAAAGGCACGGTTATTCACGTGAGCGCCTGGTATGACAACACCACAGCGAACAAGAACAACCCCGATCCGGAGCAGTGGGTGGGCTACGGCGATCGGACCGTCGATGAGATGGCTCACGCCTGGATGAACGTCGTTTATCTAAATGATGCGGAGTACCAGCAGATGCTGGCTGACCGTAAAGCGAAGATGGCGAAGGTGAACACCGCGCAAAATCGTCAATGATGGGACTCCGCGGGCTGTGCATTCTCGGCGTACTCAGTAGTAGTGTGCTTCTGTCAGGCCAGACGCTCCCCGAACCGCGCAAGCAGTTTGGCGGCAGCGTGACCGGCGCCTTCGAGGGCTGGTATGAGAATGGCGACGGTACAAGCGGTTTTCTCATCGGCTATTTCAACCGCAATACGCAGGAAGAGCTTGATATTCCCATTGGCCCCAACAATAGGATCGAGCCCGGGGGCCCTGACATGGGACAACCGACGCATTTCCTGCCGAGCAGGCAATTCGGAATGTTCTCCATTCCAGTGCCGAAGGGTTTTACCCCCGAGGGCAAGTTAACGTGGACTTTTTTTGCGAACGGCAAGTTCACCACTATTCCGCTGCGGCTGCACCCCGATTACGTCATCAGTCCGTTCAGCGAAATTTCCGTCAATAACACGCCTCCGGTCATCAAATTCGAAGAGAACGGCAAGGCGCTGCAAGGTCCCATCGCGACATTGACGAACGCCGCGGTCCGCACCGCCGCATTGTCAGAACCTCTTGCTTTGACGATTTGGGTTGCTGACGACGCGAAGTATACAAGCGTTACGAACGCGCCGCTGACAACCCCACGTCCTCCCGTCACACTGGTGTGGTCGAAATATCGGGGGCCCGGCTCAGTGACGTTTGATAAAGCGAGGCCTGCTATTGATCCGCTGGCGGGCGGTAATGCGATCGCAGGCTTTAGCGGAAAAGCAACGACGAACGTCAAGTTCAGCGAAGCCGGTGAATACGTATTGCACGTTACGGCGAACGATTATTCGGGCGATGGCGGTGGTGGGTTCCAGTGCTGCTGGACAACCGGTCTCGTGAAGGTTTCCGTCAAACCCTGACTTACTGATATTCGTGCAATAGAGTGACGCTTCGACCCGCTTCAGAGATCGCGATACGAAGCAGAACAGCGTGACGGGCATGTTGACGCCGCCGGTGAAGCTGAGCGCTGCCGTGGTGAGGCTGGAGTGTACCGTCTCCATTCGCAAATGGAAGACGAACTTCGCATGAATGCCGACGCCGACTACGCTGGCGCCGTCGTTCGAGGACAACACATGAAGCTTGGCTTCCTGCAGCCCCACCTGATGATTTCCAGGATGCACTTTAGTTTGGATATGGCTAGCCGATCCGCCAAGGAAAGGGGCGGGTCGAAGTCGCTGCATGGAGGCAAGGCGCTGAGTTGCGCGGCAACAAAGTCCATGTGCCGGAGATTCGATCACGCCGGATCGACGGAACGAATGAGTACACGTGGGACGAACGCGATGAAACAATCCGCTTACCAGTAGAGCCCGCCATCCATGCGCAGACACTGGCAGAACCACCATCAGACCCAAGGAACAAAGAGACACATTCAGGGTCCTTTTCGTTTCTTTGGCACGCTTTGTTGCGTTGGGGAGGGGCTCCGAATGATCCTCGGTAAGAGCCGTCTGCGTAAAAGCGCTCGTACGGATCTGTGCGGGGGGGGCGATCAGCGATGGTCGTCCCTACCGCGACAGTTATCCACTTGAGGGTAAAGCGCGCAAACCGGACCAGCGCCCGTTAAGCAGCATTATCGTTAGCGCATTCCTGGGTGCATCCCTATTTGGGTCAGCCGGACACCCAGTATTCTCGAGCGTGTCATACAATACTAAAAGCGCTAGTCTTACGATCTTGAAAGGACGAAATCGGATGCGAACTGCAGTGGCTTTTGTCGTTCTGAGTTTAGTGCTCCCTCTCCGGGTACTTTACGCGCAAAGCGATTGGCCGACGTTCGGCCATGACACAGGAGGCCAGCGCTATTCTCCACTGAAGCAGATTGATGCTTCAAATGTGACGAAGCTGACACCTGCCTGGAGCTACCAGATGAAGAAGGCGGACGAGCCCTCGCGATTGATCCAGTCGATTCCACTGATGGTCAATGGCGTATTGTATGTGGGCTATCCGTATAACCGTGTGGCCGCGCTGGAGCCCGAAACCGGCAAGGTCATCTGGGAGTTCGCGGGCAAGGCTACAGAACGAACCAATCTCGGCTCAATGCGAGGCTTGGCATATTGGCCAGGCGACAAACAGACAGCTCCGCAGATTCTGTTCGGTACTCCAGGTGGCGAACTCTATTCCCTTAACGCAAAGACTGGCCGGTTGAATCCCGGATTCGGCAATGAAGGAATAGTGAATCTGAGAACGCCCGAGATCATGAATGGATTTCCAAACATTCGCTATGGCATGAATTCCCCCCCCTTTATCTATAAGAATTTGATATTCACAGGTGCGCATACTATCGACGAAACGGGATCGAAGGGACCGGCCGGCGACGTTCGTGCATGGGACGTGCACACAGGAAAGCTTGTGTGGACTTTCCACACCGTGCCACGGCCTGGTGAAATGGGTCACGAAACATGGCTTGGGGATTCATGGAAACGGATGTCCGGAGCGAACGTGTGGACTTTTTTCAGCGTGGACGCGGAGCGTGGAATTCTCTATATGCCGTTGGGTTCCGTCAACAATGATTACTACGGAACGGATCGACCTGGTGCGAACCTGTTCTCCAGCTCCATCGTGGCCGTGGATGCCGAGACAGGGAGACTGAAATGGTATTTCCAAGCCACTCATCACGA
>CAMAUG010000179.1 GCA_945861255.1 Candidatus Sulfopaludibacter sp. SbA3 | reverse complement strand
CTGCTTACAAGAGGGTAGGTCTACACTACATCGCCATTTTCAGAAGCCGCCATTGCACGCACGGAACTTGCTCTCATTCCCAGGCCCAAAAAAGCTGAAATCAACGGACCCGTGACGAACTTGGGTTAGGCAAGGGAGGGCGTGATGAGGTTAATGAAGCTGGCGTTGCTCGCCGTTTTGATCGCGTGCACGAGTGCGTTTGCCGCGCCCATTTACTATTACGCGGACTTGGGCAACTTTGAGAATCCGGCTACCGGATCCGCTGGAACCGGCGTGGCTCTCATTTCCATTGATACGGTCACTCACCTGCTAACGGTCGATGTGACATTTACGGGCTTGGGCGCCGGCGTCACCGCGGCTCACATTCATTGCTGCGTCGCGGCTCCCGGCAATGTGGGCGTCGCCACGACGACACCTACGTTTCCGGGGTTCCCCTCCGGCGTCACTTCGGGATCTTATTCGAATACATTCGACCTCACGCTGGCAAGCTCGTTCCGCGCCGGCTTCATCACGGCAAACGGAGGCACCGCCGCGAGCGCAGAGGCTGTACTCGCGACTGGCCTCGCGGCCGGAGAAGCCTACTTTAATATCCACACCACTACGTTTCCCGGCGGTGAGATTCGGGGCTTCTTGGTTCCCGTGCCGGAGCCCGCGACCTACGCGCTCACCGGCATCGCGCTGGTAGGAATCGCCATCGGGCGGCGAAGGCGCAGCCGCCTGAATTAAATTTAACCGCAAGCGATCACCACGACGACGCCGGCGTGGATTCCGCCGTCCGCTTATTTCAGCAGCACAACCGTATCCCCGTGCATGTCGACGCGGTTGCCACTAGAGTCATGCGGGCCGCTGGGTCCAGTGCGGAATCGATAGGCGTCCCGTCAAGCGCGACCGGCGTAAATCGTTTATCCTGACCCAAGTGACTCCCCAAATAAACCAGGGATACGACATGAAGCGCGCGGCGCGAGGATTCGCGCTGCTCGCGGTTGTTTATCTGATCGTCGTCTACACGATTCCCTGGCCATCCACCATCAAACCCGGCGGCGCGCAGCTAACCGGACTGTTCCTGGCCACGATTGTCGGCTACATCATCGAGCCGATCCCGGCGGCCGCGTTGGTGCTGATCGCCATCACGATATCCGCCATCACCGGTCTTCTACCGATTGAACAAGCGCTCACCGGATACTCGGACCGCACGGTGTGGCTGGTGATGACCGCGTTCTTTCTATCGCGGGCGCTGATCAACACGGGACTGGCGCGCCGCATCGCGCTGACGTTCGTGCGCCTGTTCGGGCAGAGTTCGCTCGGCGTGTGCTACTCGCTGGGCCTTTCCGATTTCGTGCTGGCGGCGATGATCCCGGCCAACGGCGCGCGCGCGGGCGGCGTGATCCGGCCCATCGCGCGATCCATCGCAGAGATCTACGGCTCCACCGCTGGACCCACCTCACGCAAATTAGGGTCGTATCTCTATACGGCCGTGTACCAATCCGTGTGCGTTTCCACTGCAATGTTTTACACCGGCCAGGCCAGCAACCCGCTCGCCGCCAGATTCGCGGCGCAGTACGGCTACAGCGTCACATGGCTCAGTTGGTTTGTCGCGGCGATTGTGCCGGGAGCGCTGTCACTGCTGGTGATCCCGTGGATCGTGATGAAGATGGATCCGCCGGAAATCACGCACACGCCGGAGGCGGCCGCCTTCGCGCGCAGTGAGATTCAGAAGATGGGCGCGATGAACCGAAATGAGAAAATCACCGCGTGCGTATTCGCCATAGTCTGCGGATTGTGGATTTCGTCTTCCTGGACGCGCGTCGATATCACCGCGGTCGCGCTGCTGGGCGGAGGGCTGCTGCTGGTGACCGGCGTGCTCTCCTGGGAAGACGTAAAGGGCGAAAAAGCCGCCTGGGACGTGTTCATCTGGTTTGGAGGCCTGTTCCGCCTGGGCACCTCACTCAACGACACCGGAGTGACGCGCGCGCTGGCCGATGCCGTGGCGTCGCAGTTCGGAGGCCTGGGCTGGCCCTCCCTGTTCGTGATCGCATTGGCCATTTACTACTACGCGCACTACGGATTCGCCAGTATTACGGCGCATATGGTTTCCATGTTCCCGCCGTTCCTGGCCGTACTGCTGGCCAAAGGCGCCCCTCCGGGCCTCGTGGTGTACGGCTTTGCGTGCTTCACCAATTTGGCCGCGGGGCTCACGCATTTCGGCACCACGCCCGGGCCCATTTTTTTCGCCGACGGCTACGTGGATCTGAAAACGTGGTGGAAAACGGGCGCCATCATCGGCGTCGTGAATCTGCTGATCTGGAGCACCGTGGGATTCGGGTGGTGGAAGCTGATCGGGTATTGGTAGAGCCTCCCTCCGCCGGCATATTCGCGTTCGGACTGCTTGTTGCGGGCCGGCTCGCGCTGTGAGGTTGGGGACGTCACCCTCGAAGCTGCTCTCCCGCGCCCATCCATGGGAACTTTTGCCGCGCGCGCAGTGTCGATACCAGCGAGGTGCAACCATGGCAATGCTAGTGGGCGGCAACGGACGGCTGAAGGCGGAAATGAACGTCACTCCGATGATCGACGTCCTGCTGGTGCTGATCATCATCTTCATGGTGATTCTTCCCACGCAATCGGAGGGACTGAAGGCAGTGATTCCGCAACCTCCAACGCCAGAGCAAAAGCCTTCCTTCGCCAACCCGCTGGTGGTCACGGTTATTGGGGACTCCATGGTGCAATTGAATCAGGAAGCGCCGGTGTCCATTGCGGACCTGGACCAACGCCTGCGGGCGCTCTACAAGAGCGCGGCGCACCACGCGATTTTCGTGCGCGCGGAGAACGATCTCAATTTTGAGCGGGTGGTCGAGGTCATCGACATCGCTCGCGGCGTGGGAATTGAGAAAGTCGCACTGATGACTCAGTGAGTGCCGGCAGGCCGTCGGGCTGTCCTACAGCGCCTCCAGCACTTGCGCGGCGTGGCCTTCCGGTTTCACCTTCGCGAACACGTGCGCGATCTTGCCCTTTTCATCGACGACGAACGTGGTGCGCTCTATGCCCATGTACTTACGGCCGTACATGCTCTTCTCCTTCCACACCCCATAGGCTTCCGCAATGGAATGCTCCGGATCCGGAACCAGCGTGAACGGCAGCCCGTACTTCGTCGCGAATTTCTGTTGCGCCGGGGCCTTGTCAGGGGAAATGCCCACGATCACGGCATCGCGCTTGGCGAAGGTCTTCGCGGAGTCGCGAAATTCGCACGCCTCCTTGGTGCAACCCGGCGTGTCCGACTTCGGATAGAAGAACAGCACTACCCGCTTGCCTCCCGCGCCGGACAGGCTAAATTCAGAGGTTTTAATGTTGGGGGCTTTGTCACCCACTTGGATCGGCATACGTCAAGATTGTAGACTAGATACTTGCCTGCGCGCCGGCGAATCTGTCGCGCACGGGTTGCGAAAAGGAGATGCAATGAAAAGAGCACTGCTCGCCACCGCCTGCTGCGGCCTTGTGATGGGACTCGGTCTTCCGATGACGGCCTTCCAGGGCGGCGACGCCCAGAAGGGCAAGACGGCGTTTGAAAACTGCGAGATCTGTCACAACGCCGACAGCACGGAGACCAAGGTGGGCCCCGGCCTCAAGGGCTTGTATAAGAGAGACAAGCTGGTCAACGGCAAGGCCGTCACCGACGACAACGTGAGAGCGCTAATCACTGAAGGCACGGCCTCCATGCCCGGATTCGGCGACTCCATCAACGCGGACGACAAGAACAACCTGTTGGCGTATTTGAAGTCGCTGTAAGCACGCTGGGACAACGCGCGGCGCCGGGGATGGCGAAGCCTCCGCCCGCGCGTGGTCACCCATCGTTGTCACTCGTTGGCATGCAACGATGGCCGCGCGGACAGCCGCGATGCTAAACTACAAGTAGTCCTTCCTCATAAAGTCCCCATCGTCTAGCCCGGCCTAGGACATCGCCCTTTCACGGCGGTAACGGGGGTTCGAATCCCCCTGGGGACGCCAAACTAATCCTGGTTCGGCGTCATTCGTTGTGTGCCCCCCAAAAGGCGATATACTTCGTTCCAGCGCCCGCCACGCGCCGGAGACTCCGCCGCTATGAAACTTCACTTCCTCTTACTGATCGCGTCCGCATTTGCGTTTGCCGCTGACGATCCCTACGCCGCGGCGCTGTTTCAAAAACATTGCGCCACCTGCCACCAGGCCGGAGGCGAGGCCGCCGCTCGCATCCCGCAGATCTCCGTGCTCAAAACCAGGACGCCGACCTCGATTCTGCGCACCATCCAGGATGGCGCCATGAAGCAGCAGGCAGCCATGTTTTCCCCGAATGAGCGGCTGGCGCTGGCCAACTGGCTGGGCACCCCCGTTACCGTTGAGCGGCGGCGTGAAGAGATCTCAAATTCGTGTCCGGCCGGCGCGGCATGGAAGAACAGTCCGGGCTGGTCCGGCTGGAGCCCGGGCTTGGCCAACACTCGATTCCAGTCCGCGCAGGATGCCGGGCTGAGCGCCGCCGATGTGCCGCGACTCCAGCCAAAGTGGGCTTTCGCGTTCCCGGACACCACTCTGTTGCGATCCCAACCGGCCGTGTATCGAGGGCGCGTTTTCGTGGGAAGCCAGGACGGCACTGTCTACTCGCTGGATGCAGCCACGGGGTGCGCGCATTGGAGCACCATCGTCCAGGCCGAGGTGCGCTCGGGCATGATGGTAGCGGAAGTCGCGGGGAGGCCCACGGTTTTCTTCGGGGATTCTTCGGGCCACTACTACGCACTGGACGGCGAAACCGGAAAGCAAGTGTGGAAGATTCAACCTGAAGAGCACCCCGCCACCAGAGGAACCGCAACGCCGGTGTTCCACCAGGGGCGTTTATACATCGGCGTGTCTTCGCTGGAAGAAGCCCTGGCGGCTTCCCCGGACTACGTGTGCTGCACGTTCCGCGGCAGCGAATCGGCCGTGGACGCGGCCACCGGGAGCATCATCTGGAAGCGGTACCTGATCGCGGAAACGGCGAAACCACAGCGGAAGTCGAAGCGCGGCGCGGCGGTGATGGGCCCGTCAGGGGTGGGCGTGTGGACCGCACCCACGCTTGACCCGGAACACGACAGCATGTACATCACAACGGGGGATAACTACTCCGATCCGCCGACGGCCATGAGCGACGCGGTGGTGGCGTTGCGCATGTCGACGGGTGAAATCCTGTGGTCAAAACAGATGACGGCGAAAGATTCCTGGAACGGATCGTGTTACTTTACCGGAGGGAAAAACTGCCCGGATTCGGACGGACCCGATTTCGATTTCGCGGCTTCTTCCACGCTGGTGCAGCTTCCCAACGGCCGCCGCGCTCTACTGCTGGGTCAGAAATCGGGCATAGCGTACGCCATCGATCCGGACCGCAAAGGCCAGATCTTGTGGCAGGCCCGCATCGGCAAAGGCGGAACGGTGGGAGGCATCGAGTGGGGCGTGGCCAGCGACGGGCGCAATCTGTACGCCGCGCTTTCCGATATCGATTTTCAAGTAGCCTTGCTTCCCGGTTCGAACGACCGTGCGTATCAGCTTGACCCCAACAAAGGCGGCGGGATCTTCGCGCTGCGCGTCGACAATGGCGAGCGCATGTGGCAGACGCCGCCGCCGGGCTGCGGCGGACGCGCGAATTGTAGTCCGGCGCAATCGGGCGCGGTGACCGCGATCCCAGGCGCCGTGTTTTCGGGCTCCATCGACGGCCACTTGCGCGCTTATTCCACCGAGAACGGCAAGATCATTTGGGATTACGACACCACAAAGGAATTCAAGACCGTCAACGGCATCCCGGGCAAGGGCGGAGCCATCGACGTCGCGGGGCCGGTGGTAGCGGGCGGGATGGTGTACGTGGTGTCTGGAAACGCGGCGCGCGGCGGCTTGCCCGGGAACGTGCTGGTGGCTTTTTCGGTGGAGCCCTGAGTTTCGCGCTCTACTCTCCGGTAAGCAGTCGTCCGTAGGCGCGCAACGCACTTTCGAAGCGTCCGCTCGCCAACGCTCGCTCGGCGTCGTTTGAAAACTTGAAACTTTTTCTTACTAATCGAACAGACCTGGAAATCTCATCCATCACGGAGCCGATCGATTCCGCTCTCCTGAATCCTGTACCAGCCTTTCGTATATAGACGGGTGAGGTGTGAGCGAAGGCAACGTAGCCGGCGTAGGTCTTTGAACCTCCGCTGGTGCGCGCGGCGATCCATCCCCCTTCGTCGATTTCGATTTCCTTCTCGAGACGCACATGGCGCCTTCCGGCAGCCGTCTGGTCCGCGACCACTTCGCCGTCTTTGACGATCTCCACGCGATCGAACGGAATTCGCGACAACACCTCGGCCACCACCTTCACTGGCCGGTCACTCGCCTCCACGGTGGAACCAGGACCCCGGCCATTCACCGTAAACTCCAGCAGCGGACCGTTCGTGGCGAAGGTCCGGCCCCGCTTAATGCCTTGAATCCAGCTATCGTATGTGAACTGTCCTTCTACCTGGACAAAAACCCGGTTGTGATCGTAGATCCACCAGTCCGTTCCCGTCGAAGCTGTAAGGGGAATGCCACAATTCAGCAGACGGTAGTATCGTGCGTAATCCGCCTCCAGTCCGTCGCCGAGGTTGTAGGCGTCAACCAAGCCTCCGACCGCTGCGACCGGAACCTCAATGCCGCTGCCATTGTGGCACCACACTGTGGTTCCCCCCAGCTTGCGAGCCTCCTCGCACAGGGCGGAGAGCGTCGGGTAGTCAGGCGACTTGGGATTCTTGGCAAGCAGGCCCGTCGATACCGGCTCAATGGCGCGCGGAATGTTGAGCAGCAGACAGTGCCCATAGCCATAGTCGGTGAAGCCCGAGTTGTTCCGGATCTCCTCACCCATGTCCATGATGGTCCCGTCGCGGGAGAATTGCGGCAGCCGGCCCACCGGGTAGCGATTCGTGATGTAAGGCGAGTCGCTCCGGACCAGGTAGCTGATCACGCTGACGTCCAGGTCCTCCGCCGGAGGAACCATACGGAGCCGGTCATCCGGGTTCTCGTCGATCTCCAGGTGGTAGTGCGTGTGAGTGTTCCCCGAATACCATCCCGCGCCGCGGAGATCCTTGAGCGCGGGAATCTTCAGATCCGCGTTGTGCGTGATCCCCGGCCCCACTTCGGTAAACTCCACCGCCGTCTCATGGCAGATGCCGCGCACGGCTTCGATTCTGTAGCGGCCCGGTGGAACCGCCACTTCGTAGCTGCCCCGGGCGTAGAAGTAGTGCCGCCGGTCAGGCATCGTCTTGATCGCCTTCGGAGGCATGTACACCGCGCCGGTGTTCATCTCGACGATGCGGATTTTCGCCGGTACCGGCTTGCCCGAAGCGGCTTCCGTGATCGAACCCCGGATCACCGCGGACGCGGAGGTGTCCGGGCGCTGGCCCGCCACGGGATAGAGCAAACTGCCGGACGTCACCACCGGAATCATGCGCAGGATTTCGCGGCGTGACAAATGCGAGCGATGTCCCATGGCTGTTCAGTGTACATCAAAATATCGAGCCCCCGCCTTAACTGACGGACAAGACCGGCGCGCTAAGGGGAGTTTCGAACTCCTGAAGTGATGTTGGGTGCTGTTTGAGCCTGGCTAGGACTGAATAGCGCTCAGAGCCGCGAGTGACAATGAAATCGCGGTGGCCACCAGAAAAAGCAGGAGCGGGAGGGCGACCGCTCCAAGCGAGAAACCGCTCGTCTGGCAAGCACGCGCGGACGAATCTCGCCCGCGCGTCGCGAGGGGTTCTAGATGGCGCATGTGGGTATGCCGGCAGTTTGCCAGGATCGGGAACTGAGTGAGTTCTGCCTCGCACTCCCCGCCTTTACGGTTTGACTGACTTGACCGTGTAGTAGACGATGAGCTTGGGAACTTCCTTGAACCAGTGCGGCG
>CAMAUG010000178.1 GCA_945861255.1 Candidatus Sulfopaludibacter sp. SbA3 | reverse complement strand
CAGCTCGCCGTTCAGGGCGTTGCGCTTTTCCGGACGATTCAAAGTGATGTGGGCGAGATTGGCCTCGACGTGGTAGAGCAGCAGTGCCATTGCGGTCCTTTGGACCTTCATTGTACCGCCGGGTATTGGAGCGTGATCGGGTGCCTGTGATCCGTGCGTAGGATTCCAGCGCCAACGCCGAGCCGCCACGCGTCAGCGTGCAGTGGCCGCCTGTTGAGCACCTGCCTGGTGCGGCCACCGCATGCTGACGCATGGCGGCTCGGAAGACTGGCGCCCCGGAGTTACGGACGGATTACGGTACGCCCGCACTGCTTACGCCTGCGCTGCTATCCTGGAAAAATGAGAATTACCCTCCTGCCCGGTTTCCTGGCTGCCGCCTTGTTGGTTTTCGCTCAGCAACCTGCCGCCACCGCCGCCGCCGATCCTGTGATCCTTACCGTCGGCGACGAAAAAATCACGCAGTCTGAATTCGAAAAGATCGTCGAGCAAGCCAGCCAACCGCAGCCCGGCCAGCCGCGCCCGCCACTCACGGCCGACGCCAAGCGTAAACTCGCCGAAAATCTCGCCGAACTGAAAGCCTTGGCCCAGGAAGCGCGCAAGCAGAAGATAGATCAGGCGCCGGAAACCAAGCTGCAGCTCATGCTGCGCTCCGACCAGATCCTGGCTAGCGCATTGTTCCAGCAGATCAATGGGAAGCTGGTGGCGGACGAAGCCGCGAAGCGCACCTATTATAACGATCATAAGAACGACTACGACCTGGTGACCGCGCGCCACATCCTGATTCGCATGAAGGGCTCGCCCGTGCCCATGAAGACCGGCCAAACAGAGCTGACCGACGAAGAAGCGCTGACCAAAGCGAAAGACCTGCGCGCGAAGATCGTCGCGGGCGGCAAGTTCGAGGATCTGGCCAAGGCCGAATCCGACGACACCGGTTCCGGTTCCAACGGCGGAGAACTTGGCGAGTTCAGCCGCGGACGGATGGTGCCTGCATTCGAAGAGACCGCGTTCGCGTTGAAGACCGGCGACGTCAGCGAGCCGGTCAAGACGCAGTTTGGCTATCACGTGATCCAGGTGCAGAAACACGAAAGCAAGAAGTTCGAGGACGTACAATCGGAAATCGACGAAAAGTTGAAACCCGAGCTGGCGCAGAAGGCGATCGATGAGCTGAGGAACAAGACTTCGATTACGTTCGATAAGACGTACTTCGGGCGCTAGCCGATTCGCAGCGGCGCTGTCGCGGCCGCGAAAAGGTCGAGAAAAAACCGTGCTTGCGAATACCATATTCGAGGAAGCCGTGGAACGTATCCTCGATGTGTCGAAGCGATTTGGCGCGGCGCTGGACGCAGCGGGAATCCCTTACCGCGTGGTTGGCGGGCTGGCTGTATTTTTGCACGTGGATCCAGTGGATCCACTGGCGGCGAGGCTCACCAAGGACGTTGATGCGGGGATCGAACGCCGTGATCTTCCAGCGATCCAGTCCGCACTGGAGCCGCACGGCTTCACGTTCCGGCATGTAGCGGGCGTTGACATGTTCCTGGACGCGCAGCACCCCGGCGCGCGCGGCGCGGTACACGTCGTTTTTCTGAATGAAAAGGTCCGTCCGCAATACGTTGAGCCGGTCCCCGCCTCCGCGCCGGTTCGTACCAAGGAAGGCATCCTCATCGCCCCCGTCGTGGACCTGGTCCACATGAAGCTCACCAGTTTCCGGCTCAAGGACAAGGTGCACGTTCAGGACATGGACGCGGTGGGCTTGATCACTCCCGAGATTGAAGCCACGTTGGCGCCGGTTCTCATGGAGCGCTTGCGCGAAGTGCGAGCCACGGAGTGAGGTCCCGCCGTCAGGAAGCGGCACATTTTCAGGCCCGCGGGTGTGTCGTTACAGCTTTCCCTCGGCCGCCGCGATTTGCTTGCGGATCATCGCCGCTATGTCCGGCGGCGGCTCGAAGATCGCCGCGGGAATTGCTTCGTTGACGCCGACGCTCTCCACGGTAATGACGACTTGCTGTCCCGCGGCCTTCTGTTCGGAACGCGTAGGGAATAGGATGCCGCCGAAGTTCTGGTAATCGGAAACGTTCACTTCCACCTGCACATCGCCCATCTGACTGACTGCGGTCATGGTGGTGCGGACCAGCAATCCGGTCTTGCGTGAATAGAACTGGTGCTCCGCGTTCCCCGCGGCTGGCGAAAGAACCACTTCGTAGCACTCATCGCCGCCGATGTTGGTCACGCCCGCCATTTCCACCTTGGCGTAAATCTTGCGCCACTCGGTGGGCCCGTTGAAACGGGCCTCGCGCAGCGACTGTTCCTTCTCCGGGCCGGCCTTGATGCGGGGGCCGAGAATTACGGATTTCTCCCACGGTACACCGCTGTGGACGCCGCTTTCGATCTTGCCGAGCGCTTCCAATTCCACCACTGAGTATTCCTTGTCCGGGGCCATCGCATAGCGCTTGAGCTTTCCGTGCAATCCCTGAGCCGGAAATTCGATGGTGCCGGTCAGCACTTCCGTGGTGTGGCGTTCATAGGCGGCGCGCCCGCCGGTGACCTGCACGTAACGGTCGAGGATGGATGCGGCCGATGGCGGCGTCTGGGCCAACGCAGACGCGGCGGACAACATCGCGGCTGCCAGCACCGGCAGCGCTGCTCTCCGGGTCCGTAGTACGGCTGCCGACATCATTGTTTCGCCCTCCGTATCCAAGCAAGCGCCGCTTCGAGCACCGCATCGCGGCCTGCCAACAAGCCGTCGCGCGTGAGCCTCACCTCTATATCGGGCGTAACGCCGTTGCCCTCCAGGGGCTTACCCCCCTCGGAGATGTAATTCGCCACAGCGTATTGAAAACCATCGCCGTTCGGCAGGCGCGTGAAGACCGAAGGCAGTGCGGCGCCTGCCGTCTTTGTGCCGAACACGCGCGCTCGTCCGATGTCCTGCAAGCCGCCGGCGAAGATTTCAGAAGTGGAGGCCGACAGCCCGTCGACCAGAATCGCCACCGGGCCGGTATATGCCTCCGCCCGCGGATTGATGACGAAATTGAGGGTGGCGCCGCGCATATACATGGTCCCCAGACGCAGATTTGGTTTATCGGTCAAGAAACCCGCCATGCCCATGGCCATCGCGCCGATGCCGCCGGGGTTTCCGCGAAGATCGATGACCAGGCCGTCGCACCTGGCGCATTCCTCAATGGCATGGCCGAACTGGCCCATCATGCGGACCAGGTCTAGAAATTCGTTGAAACGAAGATAGCCGGTGTTGCCCAGGCGCTTCGCTTCAAACCACACGCGCTGCGGCGGCAGGCTACCGAAGCCCGCCAGATTGCCACGCGGCTCGGTGAGCGTCACTCCGACGGTGCTCACTGCGCCCGCGCCGTCCAGGATTTCGATCTGTTTGCTTGTGCCGACGGGACCTGTCAGCCGCTCCGTGATCGTACGTTGCAGCGTCAAGCCGCTGATGGCCGGATCGGCGGCTAACCGCGCAGCCAGTGGAGCCAGCTTCACACCGCTCACGCTCACGATCTCCGCGCCGGGCCGTACCGGCGACTTCTCGACGGCTTCGACCACGATCACCCGGCCTTCCAGCACCCGGACTTCAAACCCAGGCCATCCGCCGCCGCTCCCGCCATTATCCCCGTTCACGTATGCCGCGGCCGGAACGACGGTAAAGTGTGTCTGATGCAAGCGCCCCAACATTTCGCGGATGATTGCGCGGGCCGCCTCGGCGTCCTTGGCCTGCTCGATGCGGGGCCGGAATTCATGGTGGATTACGTCCCATTCGAGGCCGCCGGGCTTCACCTCCCAATGCTGGTCGCGAATGGTGGTCCAAACTTTCTCGAATGTGTCGATGTGGGTCTGTTGCTGGGCAAACCCGGGCCCACCGATGACAAGCAAGCCGAGCGCCAGACAAGCAATACGCACTATCCCAGGGTGGCAGCCTGAAGGTGCACGGCGCAAGCAGGCCATCTGGCCGCGCTTGGAAAGGGCCAGTTTCCGCGAATACAGGCACCGCTCCAGCCGGTGCGCGCTTTTGCCGGGCGCCCGACATTGTGTATAATTTCATCCATGCGCATACTCATCGCATCACTTGTACTTGCACTGTCCATGACCGCGGTAGCTCAGGAAAAGAAAGCCCCTGGCCCGCCCAAGAACCTGAAGATCCTGCCGGCGGACGCCAATATTCGCCAGGTAATGACTGGCTTCACCGCCAGCCTCGGCGTGAATTGCATGTATTGTCACGTGCAAGGCGATTTCGCCAGTGATGACAATCCGAAAAAGGAAGTCGCCCGCATGATGATGCGGATGCTCGGCGATGTGAATGGCCGTTTCCCCGATGGCAAGCCGCATGTGGGCTGCTGGACCTGCCACCGCGGCCAGACCGAGCCGGAAATGTTGCCTCCGCCGCCCGCCGCTGCCAAGCCGTAGCTTCTCTCCCCCGATTTCCTCGCGCGGCCGGTACCATGGGGCCGGCCGTTCGGCAGCGCGCGCACGCTCCTTTGTGAATTCCGGCGCTCTTGGCGCGCGTTACGCCGTTGCCGCCATTACGCGAGTGCCGCGGACTCGCAACGGCGCTTCATGCCGCGCGCACCTTGCGGAAGAATGCGCGTACGTCGTCCACGAAGAGCTGGGGTTGCTCAAACGCCGCGAAATGCCCACCGCGCGGCATCTTCGTGTAATGAACAAGGTTGTAATCGCGCTCCAACATCACCCGCGGGGCTGCCAGGTTGACCATTTCTTTCGGAAACGCCGCGAAGCCCGTCGGGACCGTAATCTTGCCACGGGGTGCGGCCGGGTCGTCCGCGTTTCCACGATAGATCCAGACCGCCGAACTTTCGGTCTGCGTCACCAGATACCACATGACGTTCGTCAGTACCTGATCCTTGGTGAGTGTCTGGTCAAGATTGTCGCCGGAATCGCTCCAGACTTTTAGCTTCTCGACGATCCATGCCGCGGTACCGAGCGGGTTGTCGGCCAGCGCGAAGCCCACGGTTTGGGGTTTACGCGTTTGTTCATAGAAGTAGTCGAACTCGTTGCGGGCGTATACCGCAGCCGCGCGCAGGTAGGCCCGCTCTTCCTCGGTTTGCTCGGCCTCCGGAGCGGGACGAGCGCCGCCGGAGTTGAGGTGAATGCCGATCAACGAATTCGGAAATTGCGCGGCCAGCTGCGTGGTGATCGCGCTGCCCCAGTCGCCGCCCTGCGCGCCGAAGCGCTGGTAGCCCAGGACCTGCGTCATCAACTTGTGCCACAGGCGCGCGACAGTGGCCGGTCCAACGGGCTTACCCGCGGGCTTCGAAGAATAGCCGAAGCCGGGTAGGGAAGGGATCACCAGGTCGAATGAGTCATCGGCGTTCCCACCGTGCCCAACCGGATCGGCAAGCGGACCGGTCACGTCCATGAATTCAGCCACGGATCCGGGCCAGCCGTGCGTGAGAACCAGCGGCATGGGCCGAGGGCCGCGTCCCCGCACATGATAGAAGTGGATATCGAAATCGTCCACGCGCGCCATGAATTGCGGGTAGCGGTTGAGCTTCGCTTCGGACTTGCGCCAATCGAATTGAGTTGTCCAATACGCCGTCAGATCCTTGAGATATCCGTAGCTGACGCCATACTGCCAGCCGCCCGTGCCGCCGATCGGTTCAGGGAAGCGGGTCTCACGGACGCGTCGTAGAATCCGATTGAGCGTCTCTCGGGGCACGGCGATCTTGAAGGGCCGGGGCGTCGATGACTGCGCGCATAAATAAGCTGGTGCTGCGGCGAGCGCCGCGATCACGGTGCGTCTGGTGGAGGCCATGCCCGCCAGTCTAACTGAAACGGCCCCCTGTGGCGGCGGCGCCGGGCGTGCAGCCAGGGGATCGATATCCGGCGGCACGGAAACAATGGCGGCGCACGCCATGGCGGCAAGCCGAAACGGCTCCCCAAGTGGCGCAGCGGACCGGCCGGCGAATGCATGTCAGAAACATAGAGAATGTTTGCCTCCTGCGGCAACTAGTTCACATGCACCGGTGGACTATGCGGCTGTGCCTTTCAATCCTGTTCATCAGTGCGGGCGCGATCGCGCAAACCCGGGCGGAATACGTGGGTGGAACGGAGCCGGCTCTGGAAAGCGGACGCGAGGGCGTCATCGACACCGGCGACAGTCAATACTTTGCGTTCTATGGGAAGAGCGGGCGGGTGCGCCTGGCCTACGATCGCATCAATCTGCTGGAGTATGGGCAGAAGGTGGACCGCCGTTTGATTGAGGCAATCGTGATTTCACCTATGTTCCTGCTGGCGAAGAAGCGCAAGCACTATTTGAGTCTGGGCTACACCGACGACGAAGGAAAACAGCAGGCGCTGGTGTTTCGCGTGAACAAGAACGGAATTCGCGCCACGCTGGTGATTTTGGAGGCGCGGACAGGGCTGAAGATTCAGTATCAGGATCTGGAGGCCAGAAAGGCGGGGAAGGGATGAACGCTGCACCGATGACGCTGTTGCTGGGAGCCTCCTTGATAATGGCGCAAGCGCCGGAGGAGATGCCGGGACAATTGCTGGGCGTGAAACGCGTTTATGTGGATCGTTTGACCGGCGGCGAAACCGCCGCGCAGATGCGTGATTTGCTGATCGCCAGCCTGCAGAATTCCAAGCTGTTCGTGTTGACCGAAAACGCCGATCGCGCCGACGCCTTCTTGCGCGGCGCGGCTGAAGATCTGGTATACACCGACACATTTTCGTCTTCGGAAGGAGAGAGCGGACGGGGCAGCGCCTCGGTCTCGAGCGGCTTCGGACGGAGTCGCGTGGGGCGCGCGTTGAGCCAGGGCGCGGGTGAAAGCGAGTCCCTCAGCGTTCGTGAACGGAAGCACGAAGCGTTGGCGGCGGTGCGGCTGGTGAACAAAGACGGGGACGTGATGTGGTCCACCACGCAGGAAAGCAACGGGGCCAAGTTTCGCGGCGCAAGCGCGGACGTGGCGGACAAAATCACCCGGCAATTGGCCGCGGATTACGAAAAGCTACGGCGTTCCGGAGATCGCAGGAAGGACTGATGGGCGCCGACGCCTCAGGCGCCCGCGCTTCAGGCAGCAGAGTAGCGTTGCATGATTTGCTGTAGATTCTGCGAGAACGCCGACCTGGCCATCACCATGTTGCAACCGGCCTGCTGGGCTTGCAGCTTCAGTTCGCCCTGTACGTGCGAGACATAGCCGATCATCGGGACAGTACTGGCCGGCGCGCTGCTCTTGAGAGCTCGGATGAGCTGCAGCGGATCGACACTGGTGCAGTTCAGGTCCAGGATGATCAGGCGCGGCGACTCGGCGGCCTGCTGCAGCGCGTCCACCTCGCTCTTGACGAACCGCACCTGCACGGATGCACGTTTGGCCGCTTCGTTGATCTTGACGGTGAACAGCAGATCCTCAAGCACCGCGATGATTTTAGGAGCAGCGGCCGCGGAGGCGTTGGTCTGTGAGGCGATTCCTTCGGGAGCGTCCGTGGTGAGCATGTCGGGTGGTGCTGAAATCCTGCAGGAGGGTGAAGTTCAATCCTAACATGGCCGGGACCACCGCTCACGACGCGGGGACCGGTAAGATGAATCGCGGCCCAATGCTGGGAGGAGAATCAGCATCGGGCCGCAGCCGGCGGGGAGCCGGACAAAATCTACAAGGCGGATGTTCGGTTCACCACGGGCGCTGAGCGAGCCTCCGTAGCGCGGGCCTGCGCAGGAAGCGCACCAGCAGTAAGCCACTTCCAATCATCGCCAGCGTGGATGCTTCAGGCGTCTCGGTTACGGGAAGATTCTGGCCGGTTTCGAAGTTCAGAATACGGATCGGGCTGTTGCCACTATAGAGATTCCCAATAAACAGCCGCGAGATGGGAGTGGTGCTGACGAGGCCGAAGAAAACGGAGGCGCTACTGCTGCTGATGTTCAACTGATAGTCGACCGCGCCCCCATTAAATA
>CAMAUG010000177.1 GCA_945861255.1 Candidatus Sulfopaludibacter sp. SbA3 | reverse complement strand
CCACTTCGACGACGGCGGTCTCCACGCCCATCTCGCGAAACAGCCAGAAGGCCATGGCGGTAACCATTTCAAAGTAGGTGGGGAGGCACTCCAGCTTGAGCGATTCCGCGGCCCGGTTCGCCGCTTCGAAGGCCCGCGCGAATTGTTGTTGGGAAACCGGGATTCCGTCGATTTGCACGCGTTCCGTGGGTTCGATCAAGTGCGGCGAAGTGAACAGCCCCGTGCGGACGCCCGCCGCGCGCAACCCGGCGTCAATCATGGCGCAGGTGGAGCCTTTCCCGTTCGTGCCCGCCACATGCACCACGCGGTAGGCCTTCTGTGGATTGCCCAGCGCTTCAAGCAAGGCCCGGATGCGCTCCAAGCCCAGCTTGGCCGTCTTCATTTCATTGCCCAGCGCGTAGAGGAACCGGACGGAATCGGAGTAGGTCACGCGTTCAGGTCGAAGGCGCTTTCGAGTGGAATTTCGATCATGGGATTGGTTGGTGCGGAGCAGGTACTTCCGATTCGACCAGCATTTTGGTCCGGTTGGTTTCCGCCTACCCGCAATTATGACACTGACGCCGCTTCCGGTTTGGAACGTCCTGATACACTGAACCCTGACGGCATGCTGACCAAGCTGACGATCCGCAACTTCAAACTCTTCGACGAAGTCGAAATTGAACTCGGCAATCCAGTCGTTTTTGTCGGACCCAATAATTCGGGGAAGACTTCCGCTCTTCAGGCGCTTGCGCTTTGGGATATCGGACTGAAGAAGTGGATCGAAAAGCGCTCTGGCAGAGCCGCGCCCACTAAGAGGCCGGGCGTAACGATCAACCGGCGAGACCTTCTCGCTTCTCCCATCCCCCAGGCGAATCTCCTCTGGCGCGACACTCATGTTCGTGACGTGCGCCGCGAGAATGGAAAACAAGACACGAAGAACGTGCTGATCGGAATCGCCGCCGCGGGCATTCATGAGGGTCAAGCCTGGGACTATGGCCTGGAATTCGACTACGCTAATTCCGAATCGTTCTATTGCCGGCCGCTGGGCACATCCGCCGGTGGAACGCCGAAAGACGTGCCGGCGGGAGCGTCTGAAATCCGTCTGGCCTATCTGCCGCCGATGTCCGGTCTGTCCGCGAACGAGACCCGTATCGATCGTGGCGCCATCAACGTCCGGTTGGGCGAAGGCCGGACGGCCGACGTACTCCGAAACCTGTGCTACCAAATTGCTGAGGCGAAAACCGGAACGGGAGATGCTAACACTGCCGGTTGGGACAAGATCACCCGGGAGATCCGGCGTCTGTTCGGAATTGAACTCGAGGCTCCCGTCTATGTAAAGGAACGCGGCGAGATTGAGATGTCTTATTTGGATCGCGCGGGGGTCCGCCTGGATCTCTCGTCATCGGGCCGCGGGCTGCAACAGACGCTGCTATTGCTGGCCCATCTGGTGGCGAATCCAGAATCGGTATTGCTGCTGGATGAACCCGACGCTCATCTGGAGACTCTGCGGCAACGCCATACTTACCAGCTCCTCAGCGACGCGGCCCGCGAATTTAACAGTCAGATCATCGCCGCGAGTCATTCCGAAGTTGTCCTCAATGAAGCGGCCCAAAAAGACGTGGTGGTCGCGTTCCTGGGTAAACCGCATCGCATTGATGACCGCGGCAGCCAAGTGAAAAAATCCCTTCGCGACATTGGCTTCGACCAGTATTATCAAGCCGAGCATCGCGGCTGGATCCTGTACCTGGAAGGCTCCACGGATCTGGCGATTTTGCAAAGTTTCGCGCGAGTCCTGAAGCACCCGGCGGCGGATGTGCTCGACCGGCCCTTCGCCGTGTTTGTCGGGAATGATCGTCTCCAGGCCCGCCGCCATTTCCATGGTTTGCGGGAGGTCAAACCCGATCTGATAGGGTTCGAGCTGGTGGACCGTGGGGATTTGCTGGCGGACGGTGAACCGCTCGCGACGCATATGTGGAGACGGCGTGAGATCGAAAACTACGTTTGTTCGCGCGAGACGCTGATCGCCTGGGCGATGGAGGCGGAGTTCGCGGACGGGAAGCCGCTGTTCGCCGCGGCCTATTCCAACACCATGGAAGCATCCATCGCCGCCATCGAAAGCTCCCTCCAAACGTTGGGTAAACCTTCTCCGTGGTCGGTCGATTTAAAGGTGTCCGACGAATTCCTAACGCCTTTGTTCAAACATTTCTTCAAGGCAGCAGGACTCTTCAATTTCATGGAGAAGTCGAATTTCCATGTCCTGGCGCGTCACGTTCCCAAAGAGGATATCGACCCGGAGGTGGTAACCGTGCTGGATCTGATTCTTGACACTTCGGGCAAGGCCCGGCCCGTTGTCCGATAAGCTTCGGGATTTGCACGCGCTCTGACGCTATAGTCGAATCAGAAGCTTACAACCGGAATATCCGGTCCGACTTTTTCGCCCCCAGGGGCGTCTTTACGAACGGAGCAACCGTTGATCTTTCGCGAGGTCGAAGATCGCGACTTAGTCGCCCAAGCGCGGCGGGGAGACGTGGAGGCCTATAACCTCCTTGTGTCCCGGTGGGAGAAGCGTGTCTTCAACTACCTGCTGCGGCTGGTGTCGCATCGCGAAGACGCTCTGGATTTGAGCCAGGAAGTGTTTTTGAAAGCCTACCAGAACTTGCGCAAATTGGACGACCCGGGGCGCTTTGCGGCGTGGCTGTTCCGGATCGCCCACAATGAGGCGTTCTCATTATTGCGCCGCCGCCGCCCGGAGGTGGAACTTACCGCCGAGCCGCATTCCGGCGGCTTGCTGCGCGGGCGTTTGTTGCCTATTGAGCTGTCTCTGGCCGTCGCGAGCGCCCTGAAAACACTCAGCGAAGATCAACGTGAAGCCGTCTTATTGAAGGTCTATCAAGGTTTCAAGTTCGAAGAAATGGCAGAGATCCTGGATTGCCCGGTCTCCACCGTCAAATCGCGCTTGTACACCGCGCTGGACCTGCTGAAGACGGTGCTCGCGCCCACGGTACTTAGTAAACACGCCCTGCGGGGGGAATCATGAGCTGTCAACTTGAAAATCACAAGCCGGATTGGAATGCATACGCGCTGGGAGAGATGGACGCCCACGCGCGCCACGAAGCGGAAACGCACGCCGCCGCCTGCGCGGATTGCCAGGACGAATTGGCGAATCTGCGCGTCACCTTAGACGCGCTGGCCACGTTGCGCGAGGAGGAAATACCGCGCCGCATCGCCTTCGTCTCCGACAAAGTCTTTGAGCCCACCTGGTGGGATCAGATCAAGCAGACCCTCCTGCGGCCATCGTTCGCGGGCGCCGCGCTGATCGCCGTGACGATTTTGGCGCACGCCTTCGTGCGGCCCGCCACCCCTTCCTCGCCGGTGGACGTGACGGCGATGGAAGCGCGCATCAACGCCGCCGCCGTCGAACAGATGAACCGGGAAATCGACCGCCGCGTGGATGCCCGGCTTTCGGCGGCGGTGAATACGGCGGTCAATCAGGCCGTCGCGGAAACCGAAACAAGGGCGACGCAGAGGGCCGCGCAAATGCTGGCCGCCAGCGAGCGCCGTTACGTGGATACCACCGACTTCCTGAGCAAACAGGTGACGCAGTTATACGCTTTGAATACCGGATTGGGGGTCCGTTAGTTTCATGAAACGAACGATTTTGCACTGCCTCGTACTGCTTTTCCTCCTACTGGCATCGGGTTCTGCCCCATTTTCCAAAATGGCCGCTGCTGGTGATGCGCCGCGCGTGACGCGGCCCATGTTGATTGAAGCGGAAAAAGTGTTGGACCCGCGCGTTTCGCGTTCCGGCACCGATAACCCGTTTCTACTGCTGGGCTCGACGCGCGGCGTTTATTTGGAAAACTACGGCGCCGTTTTTACAGCCGAAATCAACCTGGTGTCGGTGCCCGCCGCGATGATGATGTTCCGGCCCATCTCGACAAAAGAAGAAATCTCCGCGCACCGCCAGAAGAAAGTCGCGCGCTTGCCGGAGTTGCGGCGCGCGCTTCGCGATGCCCTGGCCGATGCCGCCGCTTCGCTGACCGCGCTGCCGCCCGACGACCAGGTGGTGTTCGTCGCGATTCTGGCCAAGTATCAATGGGAGGACGCCACGGGTCTCCCGTTGCAAATCCGCATGCAAGCCTCGAAGAAACAATTGCTGGAGCAGCGCAAGAACGATGAGGGCCTGGCCGCGGTCATCCGCACGGTGGAAGACTAAGTTGCCGCCCGCGAAACCGCGGCCGTAACATGGCGCTGTCAGTGAACACCCCATGCGTTTAGGCGAGATCCTCATCGAACGGCGATTGATCACGGAGGAGGATCTCGGCCGCGCCCTTGAGCTCCAGCGCGAACGCGGCGACAAGATCGGCAAGATTCTGGTGGATCTGGGCTTCATTGCCTCGCGCGACGTGCTGGCGGCCCTTTCCGAGCAGTTGCAAATCCCGGTAGTAGCCATCGACGGCCCACCCGCCATCTCTCCGGAAACCGAAACGCTGTCTCCCAAATTTCTGCGCCAGTTCAAGTGCCTGCCCGTCGCCCTGCACGATCACACGGTGACGCTGGCCATGGCCGATCCGCTCGATTTTGAAACGCGCGCCACCGTGGCGTCGTGCACCGGCCTGGCCGTCTTGCCGGGTCTGTCGGCCGAGCAAGACATCCTCGACGCCATCGACCGCTACTACGGTCAAACCCAGAAAACGGAGACCGGCCTGGAAGCCGCGCCCACCGCGGAAGGCGAAGAGGACCTGGAACACCTCCGCGACATGGCCAGCGAAGCACCGGTGATCCGCCTGGTGAACGCGATGATCGCGCAGGCCGTGGAAAAGCGCGCCAGCGATATTCACATTGAGCCGTTTGAAAAAGAATTCCGCGTGCGCTTCCGCATCGATGGCGTGCTGGTGAATCAGGAACCCCCGCCTCGGGAAATGAAAGCCGCCATCATCTCGCGCGTGAAGCTGATGGCCCGCTTGAACATCGCCGAGCGCCGCTTGCCGCAGGACGGCCGCATCAAGGTCAAGACGCTGGGCCGCGAAGTGGACTTGCGCGTTTCCACGCTGCCCACGCTCTATGGCGAAAGCGTTGTCATGCGCTTGCTGGACCGCTCCGCCGGCGATTTTTACGATCTGCAAAGCCTGGGCTTCGACCAGCACATGCTCTCGCGCATGGAGTATTTCACGTCACTGCCGCACGGCATCTTTTTGGTCACCGGACCCACCGGCAGCGGCAAATCCACCACGCTCTACTCGGCGCTCAAGCTCATCAATCAGTCAGACAAGAAGATCATCACTATTGAAGATCCCGTCGAATACCAGATGGACGGCATCAACCAGATCCACGTGAATCCGCAAATCGGATTGACGTTCGCCGCCGGGCTCCGGCACATTGTCCGGCAGGACCCGGACGTGATCATGGTGGGCGAAATCCGCGACCGTGAAACCGCCGATATCGCCATCCGTTCCGCGCTCACCGGCCACTTTGTGTATTCGACGCTGCATACCAACGATGCGCCTAGCGCCATCACGCGCCTGACTGACATGGGTGTGGAGAATTATCTGATCACGTCGTCACTGGTGGCGGTGCTGGCGCAACGCCTGGTTCGCGTGATCTGTTCGCAATGTAAAGCGTCCGCCGGGAAAACCATGACCCCGGAAGGGGAATCCATCGAATCTTTTCGCGGCGCCGGTTGCGAGAATTGCTACGGCACCGGCTACCGCGGCCGAGTCGGCATCTTTGAAATGATGGAACTTGACGAGGAACTGCGCGCCTCCATCATGCGCAATGAGGACGCCAGCAGAATTACCGCCATCGCCCGCGCCAAGGGCATGCGCAACTTGCGCGAAGACGGCTGGGACAAGATTCGCCGCGGCGTCACCACCGTCGACGAAGTCGTGCGCGTCACCCAGGAGTTTTGACCATGGCCACCGCCTTCCATTTCCGCGCCATCGCAGCCGACGGCAAAGTCCGTACCGGCACGCTGACCGCGGCGACCGACAAGCTGGTCGCGGCCGAACTCAAGCGCCAGGGCCTCATCCCCGTCTACGTCGGCCTGGGGAAAAAGGCCGGCTTCAAGATCGATCTCTCCTTCGCCTCCGGAATCGGTTCCGGCAAACGCAAGGATATTCTCTTTTTCACCCAGGAACTCTCTACGCTGCTCAACGCGGGCATTCCCCTGGATCGCGCGCTGTCCATCACCGCGGAACTTACGGAGCGCCCGGCGTTCCGTTCGCTGGTGCTCGACGTGGTGCGTCTGATCAAAGGCGGCAAGTCGCTGGCGGACAGCCTGGCGGCGCATCCCATCTATTTTTCGGAGTTGTACATCAACATGGTGCGCGCCGGCGAAGCCTCGGGTTCCCTGGGGCAGATCTTCGAGCGCCTGGCGGAGTTTGAACGCACCCGTGACGACCTGCGCGGCTACATCATCAGCGCGCTGATTTATCCTGCGCTGCTGAGCGTGGTGGGCCTCTCGTCGATTTTCGTCCTGCTCAATTTCGTGGTGCCCCGTTTCGCGCAGATCTTTTCGGACCCGCGCATGCAGATCCCCACGCCGACGTTGATCATGCTGGAAGCCAGCCGCATTATCCAAAGCTACTGGTTGCCCGCGGCAGTCGCGCTCACCGTCGCGATTCTGATGCTGACAACCTATATCCGCACGTCCGCCGGCGCGATGTGGTGGGATGGTTTTCGCTTACGCCTGCCGGTGTTGGGCGACGCTCTTCGCAAAGCTGAGACCGCGCGTTTCGCCCGCGCGATGGGAACGTTGGTGGCCGCCAGCGTCCCGCTGGTACAATCCATCGGTATTTCGCGCGGCATTCTCAACAACCGGCGCATCGCCGCGTCGCTCGAAGCCGTGGTGCTGGGCGTAAAGCGCGGAGAAGGTATTGCCGGACCCCTCTCCCGCGCGCGGGAATTCCCGCCGCTGGTCAGCCACCTGCTGAGTGTAGGCGAGGAAACCGGGCGCCTGGATGCCATGTTCAACCGCATGGCCGATATCTATGAAACCGAAACGCGCACCGCCATCCGGCGCTTTACGTCTCTGTTTGAGCCGCTGATCATCCTGTTGATGGGGCTGGTGGTCGGTACGTTAATCTTGAGTCTGATGCTCGCCATTACGAGCATCAACGACGTAGCGGGGTAATCATGCGACTACACTCTTCTCGAAATTCACGGGCGCGCAGGGCGCAAGCAGGCATCACGCTGATTGAAATGCTGGTGGTGGTCACCATCATCGCGCTGTTCGCGGCGCTAGTGGGGCCGCGCATGTTTGGCCAGGCCGATAAGGCCAAGCGCACGGCTGCGCGCGCGCAAATCAATTCTTTCATGACGGCTCTGGGCGCCATGAAGCTGGATACGGGTCTGTTTCCGCCCACCGAGCTCGGCCTCGAAGCCATGCGCGTGAAGCCCGAAGGCGCCACGCAGTGGGCCGGTCCGTACTTGCCGCAGGAGATCCCCATGGACCCGTGGGCCCACCCGTACCTGTATAAATTTCCCGGCGATCACGGCGATGAACCGGACATCATCTCGCTGGGCGCCGACGGCCAACCGGGCGGCGAGGGCATCAACGCCGACATCGTCAGCTGGAGCTCGCAGTAGCCTGACATGCCACCGCTCTCTCACGGTCGCGGCTCGTTTCAGGCGTCCAAACGCGGAGCCGCGATTCGTATTGACCAGCGCGGCGTCACTCTTCTGGAACTGCTCATCGTGATGACCCTGATCGCGCTGATGACCGGGATCGCGTATCCATCCGCCTCCGCCGGCATCGACTCCATGCGCCTGCGTTCCACCTCCGATCACATCGCGCGTTTTCTGAGCACGGCCATCGATCGCGCCGAGCGCAGCCAGCAAGTGGTGGAAGTCTGGATCTCTCCCAAGGACGGCGCCCTCATGGCCCGCTCGCCCGACCTGGGGTTCGCGCGCCGCTTCGAAGTTCCTGCGCCGTATTCGATCAGTGCGGTTTATCCCGCCGCCGGCGATCCCGGAGAAACGCGCCGCTTCCTGATGTACCCGGGCGGCACGGTGCCGCGC
>CAMAUG010000176.1 GCA_945861255.1 Candidatus Sulfopaludibacter sp. SbA3 | reverse complement strand
CGCCGGACAAAAGCCCGCGCCGCGCTTTACCCGTGCCATCGGATGCGTGATCGAGAGGGCTCCGTGATCTGGGGCCTATTGCTATTGGCGGCCGGCCTGGCGGCGGCGGCTCCGGTCACCTACTCCGAGCACATTGCACCCATATTGTTCGAGCGCTGCGCGGAGTGCCACCACCCCGGCGCGGCGGCTCCGTTTGCGCTGCTCACTTACGAAGACGCGCGCAAACACGCCGCGCAGATCGCGGCCGTAACGGCGCGCCGCTACATGCCGCCCTGGCCGCCCTCGCCGGGCGTGGGCGATTTCGTGGGCAACCGCAGCCTTACGGACGCACAAATCGCGATGCTGGCACAGTGGGCCAAGGACGGCGCGCCGTTGGGCGATGCCTCGAAGGCGCCTCGACCGCCGCGCTATACCGCGGGATGGCAGTCCGGCGAACCCGACCTGATTCTTAAGATAGACCAGGGATTCGTGCTGCCGGCTTCGGGTCCGGATGTGTTCCGGAACTTCGTGGCGCCGGTTACCATTCAGCAATCGCGTTTCGTGCGCGGCTTCGAGCTGCGCCCCGGAAACAGGCGCGTGCTTCACCACGCCAACGTGATTGTGGATCGCGGCCGGACGCTGCGCGTTCGCGACGGTCAGGACGGGCGTCCGGGGTTTGAAGGCATGGACATCAGCGTCGAATCCGGGAACGGCTTCGATCCGGATTCGCATTTTCTTCTTTATAAGACCGGCACGCCCGATGCGCCCTTGCCGGAGGACATGGCGTGGCGCATCGATCCGGGTACGGACCTGATCGTCAATATGCATATGCAGCCCACGGGCAAGCCGGAGAAAGTGGACGCGGAAATCGGGTTGTACTTTACCGATCAACCGCAGCGGCGGCAGCCGATGCTGCTGCAACTGGAGAACGACGGGGCGATCGACATCCCACCAGGGTCGGCGGCAACTTCCGTCACCGACCATCTGACGCTGCCGGTTGATGTGGATCTGCTGGCAGTCTACCCGCACGCCCACTATCTGGGGAAGCGCGTGGAGGCCTGGGCCGAGATGCCTGGCGGCGGGAAAACTCCCTTGCTGCGGGTCGAGGACTGGGATATAAACTGGCAGGCTTCCTATACGTATCGCTCGCCGGTGCGCCTTCCGGCGGGCACCCGCGTGGTGATGCGGATCGGCTACGATAACCGAGCCGCGAATCCGCGCAATCCTAATCGCCCGCCGAAGCGCGTGCGTTCCGGGAACCGCTCCGCCGATGAGATGGGGCACTTTTGGCTGCAGGTACTGCCGGCCACCGTGGAGGACGGAGCGCCGGACCCGCGCCTTCGGTTGCAGGAAGCGCTCATGCGGCGGCGTCTGGAAAAATACCCCGGCGATTTCGAGGCCACGTTCAATCTGGGCGGGGCATTGGACGCGCTCGGGCAACGCGAAGAATCGCTGCGTCTGCTGGAAGCCGCGGTGCGGATCAAGCCACGGGCGGCGGTGGCGCGCAATACGCTGGCCGGTGCACTGATCGAGGCCGGACGGCTGAACGACGCGATCGAACATCTGCGGATGGCCGTAAGCGCGGAGCCGGAGCATGCCGATTCACGTCTGAATCTGGCGCGTACACTACTTGAGGCGGGAGACGCGCGCCGAGCGGCAACGGAGTACCTGGTGTATCTACGATTGCGGCCCGACGACGCCGACGCGCGCGTTCAACTGGCAGGGCTTTACGCGGACGAGCGAGACTATTCCGCGGCGGCGATGCATTTCGAGCGAGCCGCCAAAGTGCGTCCCGACGATGCGGACCTGCAAACGAATCTGGGTACGGCGCTTTCACTCTCGGGAGATTTGGCCGGAGCTGCGGTAGCCTTCGAGAGGGCGCTGCAGTTGAACCCAGGCCACGACGTGGCGCGGTCTAATCTGGAGCAGGTACGCGCGCGCCTGAAGAAGCCGTAGGGCGATTTCAGGCCACCGCTTGCCGCCACGCGCGGCTCGGTCAACGCTACTGAGCCGCGACCGTCAGGGAGCGTTAGCCGGCTTCCAACCACCGAAAATTTCCTCCAGGCGTGCGGCGATCGCTAGCGCAATATCCTCGCGCCAGGGGCCTCCGGCGATCTGAACGTTGATCGGAAGTCCCGCGCCGGATTCGCCGCAACGGACCACCGCCGCGGGCCAGCCCGTCAGGTTGTACGTCATGGTGTAGCTGAAACCGCGAAAGTTGCCGTCTTCGATGGAGGTTCCGTGCGGTAGCGCGGGGCTCGCCGATACCGGAGACAGAATCGCGTCGTAGTTCTGGAGAAACGCAAACATGCCGGCGCGAAATTGGTGCAGGCTTTCCCAATATTCGGCGAAACCGCTGACGTTCGTGCGGTACGCCTCAAGCTTGGCCAGCCATCCTTCCAGCAATGGATGCGCCGGGCTGCTGCCGATGGCCGCGAGAAACTGCCGCATTCCGTCTCCACCATCGGGGCCGATCAGTTTCATCTCAAGATCGTAGCTTTGCTCGATTCCGGGCGGCGTCATTTCCTCGACGATCGCGCCTTCGCCGGAGAGCGCCTGCGCGGCCTTGTGTAACGTCGCGGTGGTTTCCGCGTCGACATCGGCAATGCCGTTCGCCGTGAAGTACGCCACTCGCAGGCCGGCGAATTTCACCTTGGCCGGGTCACGGTAAGGCATCTCCACGCAGGTATGATCTTGCGCGTCGCCGCCCATCAGGATCGGCATCATCGTGCACAGGTCCTCGACGCGCCGTGCCATGGGGCCGATCTGCCACAGCGTTTCCACCCAGCCTCCGGTGGGCGGTACGTGGCCCATGCGCGGCAGCCGGCCCGACGTAGGCTTGATACTCGCAATTCCGCAGTAATGCGCCGGCAGGCGGACGCTTCCGGCGGCGTCGCTCCCCAGCCCGAATGGCGATCCGCACACGGCCATCAGCGCTGCTTCTCCACCGCTGGACCCGCCGGAAGTTCGCGAATAATCGTAGGGGTTGTTGGTTCTCCCGTAGAGGAAGTTGTCGCTTTCAAAGGCCCATAGCAGATCGGGGAGATTGGTTCTGGCAATCGGAATGGCGCCTGCGGCCCGCAGGCGCGCTACCAGAGTGGCGTCGTTTCGTGAGGGCGCCGCGTTGCGCATGCCGATGGTCCCCGCGTCGCAAACCGTTCCCGCAACCTCGATGGAGCCTTTGATCGAAAACGGAACTCCGTCCAGAGGGCCGAGCAGAGTGCCGGATGCGCGCCGCTGGTCCGCCATTTGAGCTGCCTGGCGCGCTGGTTCGCGCAGAACTTCAATGACGGCGTTGAGGGCCGGGTTCACCTCTTCGATGCGATGCAGATGCGCATCGACCAGCTCCGCCGAAGTGATGGAACCCTCGCGAATCAGACGGCCCTGCGCAGTTCCGGAAAGCGCCAGTATGCCGGTCACGGTTCCCGAATTACCAAATGTTGGTTTGCCGTCACGTTGTTAAGCTTTTGCCGCGTTCCGCCAGGCCATTCGATTTCGATGACCGATGCCGAGGCGTCCGCCCCCAATCCGAATGTGAGGGCCAGGTCGCTGGATGAGCAGTAGCTCGATCCGCTGCGGACTGTCTGCCACTGCGTGCCGCCGGCCGAAGTAACACGCACCACGGCGCCGATCGCGCTTCGATTGCTCTTGGCGCCGGCGAGCCGCAATTGCAGCCAGCGGTTGCGGTTCCCGCCATCGTTGCGATACAGATGCGCCGGACCGTTGTTGGTGGTGAACAACACGTCCAGGTCGCCGTCGCGGTCGAAGTCGCCGTAGGCCGCGCCGCGCGCCACCACCGGGCGTGTGAACGCGCTGACCTGCTCGAACTTCCCTTTGCCTTGATTCCGCAACAGCAGCGGCAACTCCGCGTATTGGATCTTGGGCTGAACCCGCCCGATCTCCTCTTCGATGTGCCCGTTCGCCGCGAAAATGTCGGGATAGCCGTCCAGATCGTAATCGAAGAAGAACAGGCCGAAGGTCAGCGTCAGCAGGCTGGCGCGCCCTACAGTGGAACGCGGCGCCTCATCCACGAACAGGCCATTTCCTTCGTTATGGTAGAGCCCCAGCATCTGGTTCGAGAAATTACCGACGATCAGGTGGGCCCTTCCGGAGCGGTCGTAATCACCGGCGTCCACGCCCATGGCGCCGCGCGCGACCCCGTCTTCCCCGAAAGCAACGCCGGCCGCCAAGCCTTCTTCGCGAAAGCGCCCGTTCTGTAAATTTCGATAGAGCTTGTTGGGCTGCGTGTCGTTCGCGACAAATAGATCCGGCCAGCCGTCGTTGTTGTAGTCGAATACGCTCACGCCGAGCGACTTGCTGGTAGGGTCGGCCAGTCCCGCCTTGTCCGTTACGTCCGCGAACTTGCCTCCACCAAGGTTGTTATACAGCTTTGACGAGCTGCCCTTGTAGGACTCCGGAGTGCAGTAGGATTTGGTTGAGCCATCCAAGGAACACCATATGTCTCCTTGCGGCGTCCACTGTACGTAATTGGCGACGAACAGATCCAGTTTGCCGTCTCGATCGTAATCGAGCCAGGCCGCGCCGGCGCTGAAGCTCGCGTTGCCGATGCCGGATTCGCGGGTCACATCGCGGAAGCGCCCCGCACCTTCGTTGTGAAACAGATGGTCGCCGCCCAGGGCGGTAATGTAGACATCCTGACGGCCGTCGTTGTCGTAATCCGCCACGGCCACGCCAAGCCCATAGATCTCAATATCCAGCCCGCTTCCGCGAGTGATGTCGGTAAACGTGCCGTCGTGATTATTGCGGTAGAGGGCCGCCGTGGTGCGCCGGCCGCGCGGAGTCCAGTCCTTCCCATTGATCAGCAGGATGTCGAGCCAGCCGTCGCCCAGCGTGTCCAAGAAGGCGCACCCCGCACCCATGGTTTCGGGGAGCCATTTTTTGCCGGCGCGCCCCGCATTGTGAACGAATCGGATGCCGGCCGCGGTGGTGACGTCAGTGAACCGTACTGACTCAGTGCCCGCCGTCCGCGGCAACCCCTGGGGAAACACGAGCGTCGCCGCCAGAACCCCCGCCAGAAACGTGATCGTGAATGCTCTGCCTCTCATTGTTATCTTCGGGGCTCAACAAACGCGGCTTGGCGGTGAGGGCTTGCGACGATTCATCGGCCTTGAACCGAAGGAACAGCTTTTGCTCCCGCTCCGCTTGCTCCGTCTGGTTCAACCCTTTGTAGCACAACATCAGATTGTAGTGCGCCTGCACGTCTTCGGGATCCACAGCGAGCGTCTTCTCAAAGGCAGCGACCGCATCGGCGTACTTGCGCTCCAAGAATAAAATACGGCCGATCTGGTTCTGCGCCACGCGGTCCCGGGGATATTGGCTGACGGTCCGGTTCAGGCTTTGCAAGGCGCCGGTGTAATCGCCCGCCGCTTTTTGAATCATCGCGAGGAAAAAATGTCCGCGCGCAAGATCGGGTTGCAGGGACAGCGCCTTTTCCACAAACGGACGCGCCGCGTCGGTCTCGCCCTCCTGAATCAGCGCGCGCCCGGCATTCAGCCATCCGTCGGCGTAACCTGGCTCGGCCTCTGTAACACGGCGGAACGCGTACTCGGCGGCTTTCAGATCGCCCTGTAACAGCAGTCCGATGCCCCAATCGTTCCAGCGCTCCCGATCCTCTTTGCGAATGACCGGCGTCCAATTCGGCTCTCCCAGTTCGATTTTCGAAGTGTCGGAGGCGAGCGTCACAATCGGCAACACCGGCACCTCGGCCGAGTCGAATGTATATTCGCGGCTATCAAAATCGACACCGGCGGCGCCTGCGCCCGGTTTTGCAACGCCCGCGTATGCGTACTTGGTGTAATAGTGTGCGAACTTGCGATAGTTCAGTTTAGTTTCGAGCGTGATTGGCCCCACGGCATCCTTGGGGATCGGCAATCGGAAATGCGCGGTATCGGCGGCGCCGGGAGGAATCAGCCGAACATACAGCACGCTACGCGTTTGCCAGGCATTCCGCTTGTTGATGTGGTTGCCCTGGCCGTCAATCTGGTAGGAGCGGTAAAAGTGTGCGCCCTTGTCCACCGGCCCGCTGCCGTTGCCGTCCACGCTGCCGCTCCAGGCCAGCACGCGCCCTTTGGCGTCGCGGGCCTTGAATTCCAGCCACACATCAAAGGCGTCCACCGTCCCGGCCGGGAAAAAATGTCCGATCTTGCGTGTCCGCACAACGGCATCCACTCGCACCGTGGCGCCGGGCTGAAATCGAACTCCCGGAGCATCGATCGGCGCTGCCAACTTGCCCACATCCCGCAGCAAAACCGGCCCGGTTTGTTCCGCTTCCTCGCCCACCGCGAAGGTGGAGGCCAGGGTGAGTGCGTCGCTCGCCAGCCTGCGCATCTCGGGTTGTCCCTTCACTTCCTCCACTGGAGCGGCGGCAAACAGATCCACGGTGATGAACCCGGATTTCAGGAAATCTTCCGTGGCCCGCAGTTGTTCGGCGTCCTTGTTCACGAACGGGACCGCGGTATTGGCCGCCGGAAAACGGTGCGAATGAACCATGCCGTCCCGGTTGCCGGGATCGCGCGACGCGATGAGCGGCATGTGACAGTTCGAGCAGGTGGAGGGCTTGTCCGGATAATAGAAAGAACGAGCTCCCTGCCCCGATACGCCGCTGGCCTGCCAGTTGTCGTAGTCGTTGAACCCGCGCAGCCAGCGATAGTGATTCACCGGCTCATCCAGATGCACTTTGTGGCAAGTGGAGCAGAACTCCGGTGAATCCTTGCGCATGAACGCCTTCATGAAGGTGCGGCGGTGGGGCTCGGGATTCAGGTAAGTCAGAAAGTTATCGAACCTGCGGATCCACGGATCGCGGCTGGAAGCGATGCGATGGAGCGGCGGGTAGGCGATGGTGAAATCGCCTTGTCCCATGGAACTGCCCACGTGCACGATGGAGTGGCAGGAGACGCAGCCCAAACCGTTCTGCGCCTCCGGTGTATCCACCTGTTCCTTGATCGGCCGGTCAAAACGACCGTTAAAGAACACGGCGTGATCGTGGCATCCGGCGCACCACTTGCTGCCTTGCGTGCCGCTGAGTTCCTGCATGTGCTCAATAGACCTGCGGTAAAAGCGGTTGTTGAACGATGCGAAATGATGCATCGAGCCCTTCCACTGCTCGTAGATGTCCTTGTGGCATTGACCGCACAGTTCCGAATCCATGAAGAAGTCGGACGGAATCACCTTGCCGGTATTGGTGCGGGCCGACGAAGGCCAGAACGGGGAACGCGGGCCGTCGCCTTCCGCCGTCATCGCCCGGGGCACCTCTTTCGGATTGCGAATGCGATTTTCGGGCGTACCCCATCGGACCCCGCCGGCCGCCAATGCCAGCAGCGCCAGACTAACGCGCCAACGGGGCAGCAGAATCGCGAGCCCGATCACCCCGAGCGCGATGTGCACCCACAGCGTGAAGCGGTGATCGGTGGTGGCTCCGGCAAAAATCAAGTAAACGCCGAGAATCCCGGCCAAAACCAGGGGCACGACTTTCGGGCTGCGTTTCCATTGAAAACCCAGCCAGAGAACCACTGCCGCGCCCAGCGCCAAATGCAGCAACACATTGAGGACGTAAAAGACATTCGGCAAAGGCAGCGCTGCGACGTAGGCAGCGTTCAGCGCCATCAGCACCAACAGCCAGGTCATTTGTTGCCCCCCTCGTCGAGGGGCCGCAACAACCGCAGAGCCGGACGCGTGTTGTAGCTCTGACGATAGTGCTGATGCGCGGCATCCGAGGGGAAATGCTCACCCAGGGGATACGGGTAGCTGCTCATGCCGTGGAACGGCAGCGGCTCAACCGTGGTGGAGTAGGCTGTATTGGCATCCCGATCCTTCGCCCAGCCATCCACTTTCAATAGAAAATCCCGCGTCCAGCTAGGCGGCACGGCAGGCAACGCGTTCGCCGGGAATCGCAAGCGCAACTCATCGCCGGAACCCATGATTACCAGGCGATCGTCAACGCCCGACAAAAGCTCACGCACGTCGCCAAAGCGGGTATAGTTTCCGGGTGTCGGATTCCAGAACGAAGTGGGCGAT
>CAMAUG010000175.1 GCA_945861255.1 Candidatus Sulfopaludibacter sp. SbA3 | reverse complement strand
ACGATGGCCGGCGCATATTCGCGCAGCCAGACCAGGTAAAAAAGATAGGGCGTGGCGGCCAGCCGCGCGATCGTCAAAACATTGGGTACATGCTTCATGACGCATCGTTCAACTGCCGGTCATGCCAGCGTGAAAGCAGCGCAAGCGCGGCGGCGGAACCGGCCCAGGCGAAGGTCATGTCCCACTGCGTGTCCCACGGGTCGCCTTGCGTGCCCAGAAAATTTTCCGCTGAATCGCCGATGATCTTGGCGATGGCGAATTCCAGGATTTCATACCACGCCGATATCGCCATGCAGATACAGACGACCAGGAACACCAGCATTTTGCCACGCGATAACGCGGTCTTGCGCAACAGCACCTCGCGCGCGATCATGGCCGGGATGAAGCCTTGGGCGAAATGGCCGACGCGGTCATAGTAGTTGCGGTCCAGGCCCCAAGCATCGCGCAGCCAGTTGAACAGCGGAACTTCCGCGTAAGTATAGTGGCCGCCCACCATCAGGATGGCGGCGTGTATCGCGATCAGCGTGTATACCAGCGTGCTGAAGCGGAACCGCCGGTACATCCACACCAGCACCGGCGCGGCGGCCGCCGCCGGGAACACTTCCAGAAACCACGTGTGCAGTTCGCGGGGGCCCATGGCCGACCAAACGAAGACCGCGGCGACTCCGGCGAATAAGGCGAGATGGATGCGGCGCGCGGGAACCGGGGAAGTCATTTATTCCAGTGCCATGAAAAGCGGACAGACGGGTGATTTCGCCGGCTCCAAGCGTGATCTGGCGTCAGTTCCCTTTCTTAGGACACCAGTGCGTGAGCCACGCGGTTGGCCAGTTGGTCGAAAGTAAGGATCTCATAGAGCGTCGGGTCCTGCATGATCTTGCTGACCAGCGCGAAGTGCATTGCGTGCCCGGCCTTTTCGGCGATCACGTGGCCCAGCAGCGGGCGTCCGATTAACGCCAGGTCGCCGATCAAATCGAGCGCCTTATGGCGGCAGCACTCGTCGGGAAAGCGCAACCCGCCGGGGTTAAGGATGGCGTCGCGGTCAAAGCACACCGCGTTATCGAGCGACGCGCCGCGGATCAGGCCCATATTGCGCATCTGCGCCAATTCGTACTCAAAGCCGAACGTACGGGCGGGCGCGATATCCCGCGCATAGCGTTCCGGCGTGACTTCCACTTCGAGCGACTGGCGGCCCACCAAAGGATGCGGGAAGAACACGTCGCAGGTGAGCAGGAAGCGGTCCGATGGAAGAATGGTGATGCGCTTGCCGCCGCCTTCCACCGACACCGGCCGGCGAATCCGCAGAAAGCGCTTGCGGCGGCGCGACGTGCGCACGCCGGCCGCGTGTATCAACTCGACAAACGGCTTGCCGCTGCCGTCTAGGATAGGCACTTCCAGATTGTCGATTTCAACGTAGGCGTTGTCGATGCCCATGCTGTAGAACGTGCTCAGCAAGTGCTCGGTGGTAGAGATCAGCACGCCTTGCCGCATCAGGCTGGTGGCGTAACTCACTTTTTGCACGTAGCGCCAACTGGCCGGAATGGGGAACCGGTCAAGGTCTGTTCGGACGAAGACAATACCTGTGGTGGGGGGGGCCGGAAGAATTCGGATGCGCACTGGAACGCCGGAGTGGAGGCCGACTCCCGACGCCTCCACCGGCCGCTGAACGGTCGTTTCAAACTGCAAGGATGACCTCCCGGTGGGGCATCGTGATCAAACACATATTCTATCAAACGCGGCTGGGAACCGATACGTGTACAAGCGTTTACATCAAAGAAAAATAAGGAGATAGTTCCCCCAAAACGTGGTAAATACGACACGGAACGAGTTTGGAAATGTTGCGCAAACGACACACTAGGCCGAACTAATCGACGGCGCGAGGATGGTTTTTCCGAATGGCTCGTTTTCAGCAGCAGTCAGCGCGAGGTGATTCCGATTGATCCATCCGCCGGGGCTAACAACGCGGCCCAAGGCCTCGGTGTTGGTAAAATAGTAATGATTTCATGGCGCGTTATGTTTTTCTGTCCGCGGTGGTGATCCGCCTGGTGGCGCTGCTCGCGATGGGAGCGGTCACGTACCTTTGGTTCACCGTGGCGGACCGCATTGTGTACCGCGAATCGGCGCCCGCCCCGTCCGCCCAACACAGCGTGGAAGTACGGCAACACGGAAGATCATACTACGTCACGCCCGCGCAGAAGGCGACGCTCGACCGGCTGGATTTCGCGATGCCGGTGGTTTGGTTGGGGGGCGTGGCCGTATCCGTGATCTCCGTGCTGGTCGCGGCGGCCGCCCGGTTGAGGATGTCGGAGCGGGACGCGATTCGCGTGGCGCTGGGCAAGCTGTAACCGGCGCGGGACCGGCCGGATGGTGTCCGGCGCCGCAGTCAGGCTACTGCCGCTGCACTGATTCCGCCACGCCCGCCGGATGTGGCGGGTGCTGCTAGTCTTGAGTGGACGGAAATTCCAAGCTCTGCGCCTGCAACCCTAATTCACATGCTCTTTCTGATCGATTCGTTCGGCTTCATTTTTCGCGCCTACCACGCGCGCGCGCGTTCCGGCGCGCCTCCCATGCGCACATCGGCGGGACTTTCCACGGAAGCCGTATACATCTTCCACAGCATGGTGCGCAAATTGAAACAGGCTTACAAGCCGGAACACCTGGCCGCGGTGTTCGAAAGCGAAGGCCCCACGTTTCGCGACGAAGCCTTCGAAGCTTACAAAGCCAATCGCGCCGAAACGCCGCCGGACCTGCTGGAGCAAATTCCGTGGATTCGCAAGACGCTTCAGGCGATGAACATTCCGGTGCTGGAATACCCGGGCTTTGAGGCGGACGACGTGATCGGCACCATCGCGCGCAAAGCGGCGGCGAATGGCGTGGAGGTCGCCATTGTTTCGAGCGATAAGGACATGCTCCAGCTCGTGAACGACCATGTGAAAATGCTCAATCCCATGAAAGACGACACATGGTATGACGATGCCGAAACCGAAAAGTACATGGGCGTGAAGCCTTCTCAGGTCGCCGACCTGCTGGCGCTGAAGGGCGATAGCGTCGATAACATTCCGGGCGCGCCGGGCATCGGCGACAAGGGCGCGAAGGAACTGATCACGCGTTTCGGATCGGTGGAAAACGCGCTCGAACACGCCGCTGAGGTGGAGCGAAAGATGTACCGCGAAAGCCTTCAGAACAACCGCGATATCATCTTGCTCAGCAAGAAACTGGCAACCATTCACACGGACGTGCCGGTGCCCTTCGATCTGGAATCGCTGGCGGTTCGGGACCCCGATCCTGCGGGGCTGCGCGAGGTCTACGCCGCGCTGGAGTTTCATAGTCTGCTGCGCGATCTTGGATCCGGGCCCGCGGTGCCTGAGCAGCATGACTATCTGCAACTTGCTTCACTCCAGGAACTCGAAGCATGGTTCCCGAAGGAAGGCCCTGTGGCGGTGGCAGTGGGCGAAGTGATGGAACAATCCGTGCTCGGGTTTTCGGCGGGCCCGGGCGCGGGCCGATCGCTGGTATTGGATGTGGTGCCGGCGCGGGCGAGCGTCGCTCACGATGTGAAGGCCATTGTCCGCCGCTTCGGCGATTGTCCGTCGCTGTGCCACGATGTTTCGCTGTACGCGTTCCTGCTGACGGCCGATCCCAGCGGCGTGGATCTCGCGTACTTGTGCGAGAAACATTTGGGCCATGCCGTGGAGCCCGACCCTGCCGCGCGGGCGGACGCCACGCTTCAGCTGTTCCATAAATTGCGGCCGGAGGTGGAGCGCGCCGGTCTGACGAGCTTGTACGAAAAGATCGATTTGCCACTGGTGCGCGTCCTGGCAGGGATGGAGCGCGAAGGCATCCGCGTGGACCCGGAGCAGCTCAAGGCCCTGAGCGTGCGCATGGAACAGGAGATCGCGCGGCTTTCGGCGGAGGTGTACGAGCTGGCGGGAACGGCGTTCAACCTGAACTCGCCGCAACAATTGGGCAAAGTATTGTTTGAAGACTTGGGATTGCCCGCGCCCTTCAAAGCAGGCAAGGGGAAGACGATTTCCACGGCGGCCGATGTACTGGAAGAGCTGGCGGTGGATTACCCGATTGCCGGCAAGGCGCTGGAGTACCGGCAGCTAGCCAAGCTCAAGGGCACGTATGTCGACGCGTTGCCCACGCTGATCGATCCGGTGACGGGCCGGCTGCACACCACTTTCAATCAGACCGGCGCGGCGACGGGGCGGCTTTCGTCGTCGAATCCGAATCTGCAAAACATACCGATCCGCACCGAGCTTGGCAGGGAGATTCGCGCCGCGTTCGTGCCGCGCGAGGGATGCAAGCTCATCGTCGCCGACTACTCCCAGATTGAGCTGCGGCTGCTGGCGCATATGTCGCACGACGCGGTATTGGTGGAGGCCTTCCGCAATGGCGAGGATATCCATACGCGCACGGCAGCGGAGGTCTTCGGCGTGCCTCCGCTGATGATCACGCCCGAGCAGCGTCGCAACGCGAAAGCCGTGAACTTCGGCATCGTCTACGGGCAGACGCCGTTCGGCCTGGCGCAACAGTTGGGCATCCCGCGCAAGGAGGCCGAAGAATATATCCGTGCTTACTTCGCGCGCTACTCGGGCGTACGCCGTTTCATCGACCAAACAATTGCGGAAGTGCGCCGCACGGGCGTCGCCGTGAATATGTTCGGCCGGCGGCGGCCCATTCCGGACATGCAGAGCCGCAATCCCAACGCGCGCGGTTTCGCCGAGCGGACCGCCGTCAACACGCCTTTGCAAGGTGCCGCGGCCGACTTGATCAAACTTGCGATGATCCGGATCGACGCAAAACTGCACGCGATGGGGACCAGGATGCTGCTGCAAGTGCACGACGAACTGGTGTTTGAAGCGCCGGCCGGGGAAGCGGACGCCGTGCGCGCGATGGTCAAGATGGAAATGGAAAGCGTGCAGAGGCTGGAGGTGCCGCTAGTGGCGGACGTCGGAGTGGGTCCGAATTGGCGGGATGCAAAATAGACATGTCTGTCCCCACTTTTGCGTTACAGTAGTGTTCGATGCGATTCGCAGTGATCGTTGGCTTGGCCGCTTTTTCCATCGTGTTCGCCCAAAAACGCACCGTTACCGATGAGGAAGTGCTGCGTGTGCACCGGTCCACCCTGCTGATCGACACGCACAACGACATTCCCACCGAAGACGCGGGCAAGGATCGGCCGCTTGATGCGCGTCTCGATATCAGCACGCACAGTCTGAAAACGCATACGGATTTGCCGCGGTTGCGAGCCGGCGGCGCCGGTGCGGTCTTCTTCGTCGCCTATGTTTCAGCGGCATATGTGGGCGCCGCCCGCGGCTCCGCGCGGGCCCATCAGGTGATCGACACGATTCGCAATGACATCGTCGGCCGAAATGCCAAGGACTTTGTACTAGCCACTACCGCCGATCAGATCGAGGCCGCTCGCAAGCAGGGCAAGATCGCGGCGTTGATCGGGCTGGAAGGCGGACATGCGATCGAGAACAATCTGGGCCTGCTGCGCGCCTTTCACCAGCGCGGCGTGCGGTACATGACGCTGACGCACAGCAATACCAACGGCTGGGCGGATTCCTCGGGTGACATCAACGACGCGGCCATAACGCATCACAACGGCCTCACCGATTTCGGCAAGGACGTTGTACGGGAAATGAACAAGCTCGGCATGATGGTGGATATCTCGCACGTTTCCGACAAAACGTTTTTCGACGCGCTCGCAGTGAGCCAGGCTCCCATCATTGCATCGCATTCCAGTTGCCGCGCGCTCGCGAACGCGCCGCGGAACATGACGGATCAAATGATCCAGGATCTGGCAAAAAAGGGTGGAGTCGTGCAGGTGAATTTCTATTGCAACTTTCTGACGAACGCCAAGCCGCCTCACGCCACCCTGACTGACGTAGTGGCGCACATCGATCATATCCGGCAAATCGCGGGCATCGGCGCGATCGGCATCGGCAGCGATTTCGACGGTATCGATTGCGCCCCCGAAGGACTGGAGGACGTATCGAAGTTTCCGAACTTGACGCGCGCGCTGCTGGAGCGTGGCTATTCGGCGGAAGACATCCGTAAGATTTACGGCGGCAATTTGTTGCGGGTGATGAGGGCGGTGGAGAAGGTTGCGGCTGCTTCGAAATAGTGCCGTTGGATTTGTCATGCTGCTGGCGGCGGCGTGTTCGCGCCCCGCCCAGCGATCAAGTGTGTTCATTGATCCGGCGCTGATCGCGCTGGTTCCCGCGGACACCACTCTGCTGGCGGGCGCGCGCGTAGATGCCCTCGCGAAGACGCCGGCGTTCCAGAAACTGGTCCATAACGCCGTGATTCAGGACGTGGCGCGCCGTACCAACATCGATCCGGAGAAAGCGCTGTGGCACGTGATGTTCGCCTCCAACGGGCGGCGCGGGCTGGTGCTGGCGCGCGGCAAATTCAGCGATGAGCTGATGGCGCCCGATTTCACGCGTAACGGCATTGACCGCTTTGGCTACAAGGGCCTCACGATGTTTGGAAATGAGCAGGACGCGCTGGTGCTTTTCAATTCGAGCACCGTGGCCATTGGCGAGACCAAGGCAGTGCGTGCGTTAATCGACGAGCGCGGCTCCATCCAGAACCTTCCCTCGCGGTTTGACGCGTTAGTGAAGACCATTCCCAAAGATGCACATTTATGGGGGGCCTTCGTGGGCGGCTCCGTTGAACTTCCCCTCACCGGCAACCTGGCCAATCTGGAGAGGGTGCTGGGCATGGTGGGAAGCGGAACGTTTCATGCCACGTTCGATGACAAGATGCATGTCACCGCATCGCTTGCGGCCACATCCGATCAGAGTGCGCAGGATTTGCAGGGCGCGGTGCAGGCGTTGATGGCGCTGGCGAAACTGACGGGGCAGGTCGCGAGAGAGGGCGCCGTCTTGAGAGTTACGATTGATGCGGAGTTCTAGGCGGTGGGATGGCGTCGCCCAGGTTCATGGAGCCGCCCCCTTCGCTGACGTAGTTACGGTTCCAGGACGGCATCTCCACTACGATGTCGCCGGTAACCACGGCCTGGCAGCCCAGGCGTGATTCCAGCGTGAGGTCCGCGGCGAAATCCAGGCGATCCTGTTCGTCTTCTTCCATCCGCGAAACGTTCACTTCCTGGCCTTTCTTCAGATGTACGTGGCAAGTGGTGCAGGCGCAGCTTCCTCCGCAGGCATGTTCCAGCGAAATGCCGAAATGCAGCGCGACATCCAGAATGGTCTCGGGCAGGCCGTGTTCGGAGTAGGGAAGCTTTCCGGATTCGAACTCGACCGTGCGGCCGATATTCGTGAACGTAACTTTGGGCACACTTTCATTGTAAGGGGGTCAGAGCACTCCAAGCAGTGGAGCCGCTCAGTTTTCAACCCGCGTGCGCGGCGATGACCTCCGCGATCTGTTGAATCGCCCACGCGGTTTCGGTTTCCGTGATGACGTAGGGTGGCATGAAGTAAACGACGTTGCCCAGCGGACGCAGCAACAAGCCCCGGTTGAGAAACTCCGCAGCTAGGCGGGGGCCGATCTGGTCGAGGTAGCCGCCGTCCCCCGAGAGTTCCACCACGCCGACTCCGCCGATCACCCGAACATCGCCGACATTGGGCAGCGCACGCAATGGTTCAAGGCCCACGCGGAGCCGGCGCTCCAGCGCGGCGACCGATGCCAGTCTGCCGGTCTCGTAAAACAGGTCCAGGCTCGCAACGGCGACGGCGCACGCCAGGGGATTTGCCGTGTAGGAATGGCCGTGGAAGAACGTCTTGGCGCGGTCTTCGCTGAGGAACGCTTCATAAATGCGCTCGGTCGAAGCCGTGACGCCCAGCGGCATATAGCCCCCCGTCAGCGCCTTCGAGAGGCATAGGATGTCCGGACTCGCCTGTGCGTGTTCGCAGGCGAACATGCGGCCCGTGCGGCCGAAGCCGGTCAAAACTTCGTCGGCGATCATCAATACTCCGTGTTCGTCGCACAACCGCCGGACGCCGGCCAGGAACTCGGCCGGCCATACGATCATGCCGCCGGAGCCTTGCAGCATGGGTTCCACCAGTACGGCTGCCGTGCGGCTTCCGTGCATGCCGAGCCGTTGTTCCAGATCGCCCAGGCAA
>CAMAUG010000174.1 GCA_945861255.1 Candidatus Sulfopaludibacter sp. SbA3 | reverse complement strand
CGCGAGCGTGCGTCCTTTGGCCAGTTCGATGCCTACGCGGCGGTTACGGCTTAATTCCCCCGTGCAGGTCAGCACCAGATCGCCCAAGCCAGCCAGACCCGCCAGCGTTCTGGCTTCCCCGCCCATGGCCACAGCCAGCCGGGAGATTTCGGCGAGGCCTCGCGTGATGAGCGCGGCCATGGAATTGTTGCCCAAACCCAAACCCTGCACCACACCCGCGGCGATGGCGATGACGTTCTTCAGCGCGCCGCCGGTTTCCACGCCAATGACGTCGCTATTGGTATAGAGCCGGAACGTGGGTCCGGCGAACGCGGCTTGCACCAGCCCAGCCGTTTCTTTATCGGCCGACGCAACCACGACCGCGGTCGGCTCACCGCGCGCTACCTCACGCGCGAAGGTGGGTCCGGAAAGGACTGCGACTCTGGGCTGAAAATCGACCGTGTCCGCCAGCACCTCCGACATTCGCAACAGCGTGCCGTTTTCCACACCCTTGATGGCGCTTACGAAAATCATGGTTGCGTGAAGATGAGGCAACGCCTGCGTCCACAGGCTCCGGGCGTGACGAGAGGGCATGACGCCGAGCACGATCTTCGCGCCCTGTAGTGCGACGCCGAGGTCGGCGGTCACCTCCACGCTTGCCGGCAGAGGCAATCCTGGCAAATAGATATCGTTTTCGCGCGTGGCGGCGATCCGCAGTGCTAGGTCCCGTTCATAAACCCACAGGCGAACGGTTTCACATTTCGGCGCGAGCACGATGGCCAGGCCGGTTCCCCAGCCCCCGCCACCCAGAATGCAGAGCGTCACTTGCCTCTCCACCGCCGCAGCATGTGTTCATCGGAAGCGAATCCGCGTTCCCCGCCCCAGTGGAAGACGTTTTCCGTTCCCGCGCGCAGGCGCTGCCAATTCGACTGGTGGCGGTAGACGACGAATGCGCCGGCCAGGAATGCCGCGAGGGTTATCTGTAGGGGAGGGTGCAGGATGATCCACACGCCGAACGGGAACGCCGCGGCTCCCAGAATCGACCCGGCGGAGATGTGTTTCGTGACGGCGACGATAAGGACAAACAGGATCGCAACCGCCGCAAGAGGCAGAGGCGTCAAGTAGGCGAAAGCGCCGGTGAAGCTGGCCACTGCCTTGCCGCCTTTGAAGCCGAGGAACACCGGGAAGGCATGGCCTGCCATGACGGCCAGAGCGGCCAGGCTGGTCCATTCCGGCGCGGCGCCGGTTAGCATTGAGGCGATCCAAACCGCCACGAAACCCTTCGCGGCATCGAGCAGGAGCGTGGCCACACCCATGCCCGGGCCGGTGGTCCGCAGCACGTTTGTGGCGCCGATATTGCCGCTGCCGGCCTCGCGCACGTCTTCACCTTTGGTGAACTTGACCAAGAGATATCCAAACGGGACGGCGCCAAGGAGGTAAGCGATGATGAGTGAGAGTGGTCCGAGCATATGTTTTAAGAGACTGGAGGCGCAGCGAATCGATAGGCAGAGAGCTTCGTATACTTCCCGCCGGCGGAAAGATAAAGGAAAAAGTCGGCGGCCTCAAAGGAACCGAAATCGAAGCCGCAGCCGGAAGGCAGCGCTTGCAGGGCATCTCGTAGCGGTTGAAGCGAGACTGCCGTGCGGATGCGCGCGAGCGTCAGATGCGGCGCAAACGCGCGCGTTTCTGCGGGAACACCGAGCGCCGCCACGGCCTGTTCGGTCCGCTGCGCAAGCGCGCCGAGGGGTGCACCCGCCTCGATACCCGCCCAAAACACGCGTGGGCGGCGGGTGTCTGGAAACCAGCCGATGCCCCGTATGGTGATCGGGATGGGTTCAGCAGCGGACGGCTCACACACGGACGCCAGCACACGCTGCATCTCCGGGAGCCGCGCCTCCGGCCATTCGCCGATGAACTTGGTGGTGATATGCAGATTCTCCACGGGGCTCCAACTCAGTTTCGCGAACGGCTTCAGCCGGCGAATGAAGGAATGCAGGGTGTCCTTGAACTGGTCCGGGATATCGATGGCGGTGAACAAGCGCATGGGAACCGTCAGGTTACCAGTGTACTGAAAACACATGCGATGATATGCTGGCTCCTGTGAAACTTGCGCTATTTCTGCCGTCGCCGTTTCTGCTGCCCCGAGTGGCGCACAAAGTGGAACCGTAGTGCGCACACTGCCGAGATCTTTTTACGCGCGCTCTGCGGTGGAGGTGGCGCGTGGACTGCTGGGCAAGATCCTGCAGCATGGTGATGCCCGCGCGCGGATCGTCGAAACCGAAGCTTATCTGGGAACCGGCGATGCGGCGGCCCATTCAGCGCGCGGAATCACGCCCCGCACGCGTGTGCTCTTCGGGCCGCCGGGGCATGCCTACGTGTACTTCATTTACGGCATGCACTATTGCCTTAACGTGGTGGCGGAGCCGGAAGGCGTCGCCGGTTGCGTACTTATCCGCGCGGTCGAGCCGCTCAATGGCCTCGCGGGAGCCACTGAGGGCCCCGGTAAGCTCACTAGCGCTTTGGGACTCACGACGCGGTTCGATGGGACCGATTTGACCAGAGGGCCGCTACGGGTGCTCGCTCCCAACGATGCACCTGCGATTGAGGTGGGAGTGAGTTCCCGCATCGGAATCCGTGCGGCAGTGGATTTGCCGCTGCGGTTTTTCATTGAAGGGAATCCGTTCGTCAGCCGGCCTTCAAAGCCGCGATAGAGGCCGCCCGCACCTTGCTGCGTTTGCGGCTGTAGCCGAAGTAGATCGCGAGCCCGATGGCCAACCAGATCACGAGCCGCAGCCAATTTTCCAGCCCCAAGCCCGCCATCAGCCCCAGATTCGCCAGGATACCCAGGATGGGCACCACGGGAACCCACGGCGTTCGGAACGGGCGCGGCAGATCCGGTTGCGTGCGCCGCATCACCAGAATCCCGGCGCATACGATCACGAACGCCAGGAGCGTGCCGATGCTGGTCATCTCACCCACTAATTTAATCGGCGCGAAAGCAGAGAACAGGCCCACAAACACCATGAAGAACATGTTGGAGCGCCACGGCGTCCGGAACTTCCGGTGGATGGAGGAGAAGACTCCGGGCAACAAACCATCGCGCGACATGGAATAAAACACGCGGGACTGGCCCAGCAGCATCACCAGCATCACGGAAGTGTATCCGCAGATGATCGCGAATTTCACTCCCTTCGCCAGCCACGTATAGGGCGTGGCGGCGATGGCCACGGCCACCGGCGCGGCGCTGCCCTTGAATGCCGAACTCGGCTGCAAACCAGTCATCACCCACGCGAATAGAACGTACAGCAACGTGCAAACCACCAGAGATCCGATGATGCCGATGGGCATGTCCCTCTGCGGATTCTTGGCCTCCTGCGCCGCCGTGGAGACAGCGTCGAAGCCGATGAACGCAAAGAAAATGATGCCCGCCGCGCGCAGGATTCCGCTGTAGCCGAACTCGCCGAACGTGCCCGTGTTGGGAGGAATGAACGGCGTGTGGTTGGCGGAGTTCATATAACCCCAGCCGCCGATGATGAACACCAGCACCACGGTGACTTTCACCACCACCATCACTTCATTGAGCCGGGCCGATTCCTGAATGCCCACCATCAGCAGCGTGGAGAGCGCGCAGACAATGATCACGGCGGGAAGATTGATCAGCCCATGCACCATGGTGCCGTCCGGCAACGCAACGGGCTGCCATGGAGACGCGATGAACGCAGCCGGAAGAGTGATGCCGAAATCGTGCAGCAGGCTGATCACGTAACTGGACCAGCTGATGGAAACGGTGGCGGCGCCCACGGCGTATTCCAGCACCAGGTCCCAGCCGATGATCCAGGCGATCAACTCGCCCATGGTGGCGTATGCGTATGTGTACGCGCTGCCCGCGATGGGGATCATGGTGGCGAATTCGCTGTAACACAAGCCCGCGAAAGCGCACCCGAAGGCTGCGGCGACGAACGACAAGACGACAGCAGGTCCGGCGTTGTTGGCGGCGGCGATGCCGGTGAGCGAAAACAAACCCGCCCCGATGATCGCGCCGATGCCCAGCGCGACCAGAGCCGTGGGGCCCAGCGTGCGCTTCAGGCTATGTTCATGCTCGCCGGATTCCAAATGCAGCACTTCGAGAGGTTTCTTGGCGAAAAGGCTCATGGGTTTCAGCAGGTAGTCTAGCAGAACGCTTACCGGGGTCAGGGGCCGGAAGTCAGGGGCCGGGGGCCGAAAAGCGCACGTCCCATGCGGATGTGCGTGGCACCTTCTTCGATGGCCGCTTCGAAAGCGTGGGACATCCCCATGGAGAGTTTTTCAAGTGCGTGTTCCCGCGCCAGTTCGCCAAGCCGGCGGAAGTAGGGGCGGGTCCTTCGTTGGGAGACTTTACACAGCTTCCCACGATTTACTGGAAATGCTTGCTGGCCATCTCTCGTAGCCAATCGATAAATGACTCTGGGAACGCCCCCTCCTTCCGGCTGCGCCATAAGTCATAACCAGCCCACTCAGACGGCTCCCCCTCAAAGGGTTTTCGGCAATCTTGCAAGTTTTTCGCAATCCTCGAAGCAAATCTTGCCCAACCCTCGTCCTTAGGCCCCAGGTTCTTTGACCGGTCGGCCAATTCCCACACTTGGTATAGAATATTGAGGTGACTCAAGTGCACGGCGCGAGCAGCCCAATATTTTTCTTTCTCCAAAGGGGAGCGATCTTTAATTGAAAGCGAGAGCGTTTGTTCAACCACCTCGCGCCTGTGCTTGCTGTCGATAATGTGCCAGTTGTGATCGGCCGCGCGAGCCATAATCGCAACGAGGTTGGCGCGCTCTCGTTCCAAGTCCCTCTCATGAAATTGAGAGACCCCGAATAGCCCGCCAACAGCCAAGAGTATAACTGTGAGAAGTTGGCCCATTCCCTCCAGACTGCCACATCTAAGTTTTTGGACGATGAGGTACAGAGCGACAATTAGCGCCACGATGGATACACTGATCCCCACAGCGGGGAGGCAACGGGACAACATTTTCATTTTCATTCTCCTTCGTAGGTCGTCAAGGGTAACATGTCTTGGGTGTTTTTCGAAGGCGCTTGATCGTGCCATCGCCGGGCAGCCCTGGTGGGACAGTTTCAAACCCCGCCACTACTTGGCTCGTTGCGCGTCAGGGGCCGGGGGCCGAACAGCGCGCGTCCCACGCGGATGTGCGTGGCGCCTTCCTCGATGGCGGCTTCGAAATCGTGAGACATCCCCATGGAGAGTTTCGCCAGCCCGTGTTCGCGCGCCAACTCGGCCAGTCGCCGGAAGTAGGGGCGCGTTTGTTCGGGATCGTCGTTCCAGGGAGGCATGGTCATCAGGCCGGCGAGGCGAAGGTTCGCGCAGGAACGAATTGCCGCCGCAAGTGCGGCCAGCTCCTCCGGCGATACGCCACTTTTCGAATCCTCCGGCGATAGTTTCACTTCGATCATCACTTCCAGCGCGGAACCCGCTTCGTTCAAGCGCCGTGCGAGCTTTTCGGAATCCACGGTTTCAATCGTATGGAAGATTCCCGCAGCAACACGCGTCTTGTTGCTTTGCAGGTGGCCGATCAAATGGAACTGGGCATCGGGAAGGTCCACGAGCGCGGGACGCTTGGCTTCGAATTCCTGCACATAGTTCTCTCCGAAGTGCCGCAGGCCGTGGCCGTAGGCTTCGCGGATGATTTCCGGAGGGAACTTCTTAGTGACGGCGACCAGCGTAATTTCTTCGCGACGCCGTCCGGCGCGCTGGACGGCCCGGAGAATTCGTTCCTCTACTTGTTCGATACAGTCGCGAAGCACAGCGTCTCTCGCAGTATAGCGGGCGCCAGTTCTGGCCTCAATTCATGGCCCGCCTTTTCGATTGCCACGATGTGATGCCGCGCCGGAATCGCCGTGAGAGCCGCCTGCATCTCCTCAAGGGAACCAAACGGATCCCGCGCGCCGTGAATGAACAACGCCGGAGTTTGGATCTTTCCAAGATGCGCGGTGCGAAGTTGTTCCGGCTTGCGCGGGGGATGCAGGGGATAGGAAAGCAATAGCAGCATCTCCACCAACTCCGGCGCCTCGGCCGCCAGCATGGAGGATTGCCGTCCTCCGTAAGAATGCCCTCCCAGCGTGACGTGTTCGGGCGTCAACTCGCGCATGGCGTCCGCCGCGCGCCGGAGGCCCTCGCGATCGCGCGCGGACGCCGCCGGGAATGGAGGGCCGTGCGGACGTTCCTGGCGATACGGCAAGTCACAACGGAGCACGTGGTATCCGGCCGCGCAGAATTCCGCCGCAAGGGCCTGAAGCAGCGGCGATTCGCAATTCGATCCGGCGCCGTGCGTCAAAACAATTCCTTGCCGTCTCGCGTTTCCGGCGGGCTCATGCAACCAGCCCCGCACGAGGTCGCACTCAAATCTCTTCAACGGAAAGCTCCCCTTTCCCCCACACCGTCTGCCGCCCCACGCCGGTCCAGTGCGCGGTTTCCAAGAAGGGCACGAATTCCGCAAGCTCGCCTTCGTATTCGGCGATGCCCGTGAACCCACTCAGCGGATGCCTCTGGCCCGTATTTTTGCTGACACGGGAACTCTCCACGTAGTCCAGATCGCTGCGCGTCATGTAAACCTGGGAGGCGCGCTCGCCGAAAGCGCGAAAATCCATTGCAAGCGGCCCCGGCCCGTAGAGCGCGCGCAGTGTGCTGACACGGTCGCGAATGCGCGAGAGCAGCGCGCCGAAGTCGGGCCGCTCCACGCCTTTCAATTCCGTTGGTGTGACGAAATGAACGCGGACGCGACAGATTGTACGCTCCACTGGAGCCAGGGGAACGACGACACGCTCCGCGCCAGAGGACGATTGGATTTCCCCCAGTTCCGCCATCACGCGGGCGAACAGTGGGACTGCTTTCTCGTCGAATACATTCACCCCCAACTGGAGCGCTCCGCCGGGCCGCAAGACGAAGGGCCGCGGAGGATCGGCGAAGCCGCTTGGCCCTCCGCCATGTGTATTGCGCGGAGCAAAATACCGTTCATACGCTCCCGGGTCCAGGCGTTTCAATGCAGCGCCGACGGCACCTCGCAACGCGTTTGGCGACCACTGGCGCAGCCGCGTTGCCGCGAACTGAAAGCGCAGTGGATATAGATCGAAGGTCCCGGTCACGCTAAACAGAACTTAACACGAAGCGGCTCGACAGGATGGTTTTGGGCAGATGTTTGATTGCGAAGGCGTTTGCGGCTCAGGCGGAGGCGGCCACAAACGGGTTCCCACGCGCGATTTTCCTTACAATAGGTAAGTGTCCTTCGCTCCCGTTGACGAACAACTCGCTTATCTGAAAAAAGGCTTCGCCGAAATTATTCGCGAAGAGGACCTCAAAGAGCGCCTCACTCAGGCCGCCAAGGTGGGGCGCCCGCTGCGCGTCAAGGCCGGCTTCGATCCCACTGCGCCCGACCTGCACCTGGGCCACACCGTTCTTCTGCGCAAGATGAAGCACTTTCAGGATCTGGGCCATACGGTCATCTTCCTGATCGGCGACATGACGGGCCTGATCGGCGATCCCAGCGGCCGCAACATCACGCGCCCCTCCATGACGCGCGACGACATCAACCGAAACGCGGAGACGTATAAACAGCAGGTCTTCAAGATCCTCGATCCCACCAAGACCGAAATCCGCTTTAACAGCGAGTGGGTCGGACCCATGAATTTCGAAGGAATCATGCGGCTATGTTCCAAATACACCGTGGCGCGCATTCTGGAGCGTGACGATTTCGCTAAACGCCTGAAGGAGGGCACGCCGATCTCCGTGCATGAGATGCTCTACCCGCTGGTGCAGGGCTACGATTCGGTGATGCTCGAGTGCGACGTCGAGCTTGGCGGCACGGATCAAAAATTCAACTTGCTGGTAGGCCGCGAGTTACAACGCGACTCCGGTCAGCCGCCGCAGATCGTCGCCACCACGCCGTTGCTGGAAGGCACGGACGGCGTCGAGAAGATGTCGAAATCGAAGAACAACTACATCGGCATCACCGAGCCGCCCAAAGTCATGTTCCGTAAAGTGATGGGCATCAGCGACTCGTTGATGTGGCGCTATTGGGAATTGCTGACCGACCTGCCGCTCGCCGCCATCAATGAGAAAAAGCAACGCGAACCGATGAGCGTGAAGATGGAATTGGCCGGGCGCATGGTGGAGGATTTTCACTCCGCCGCGGACGCGCGGCAGGCGCAGGACGACTTCAACCGCGAGGTGCGCCAGGGCGCGGAACCCGCCGACATTGAAACGGTGGAGTACGGTGCGCCCGG
>CAMAUG010000173.1 GCA_945861255.1 Candidatus Sulfopaludibacter sp. SbA3 | reverse complement strand
GTCGCGGACGTCTTGCGGGTGCCACGTGCCCAGCACCAAGTCAGGCGCTCCGTCGCGGTTCACGTCGACAAACCGGCATGAGAGAAATGTCGGCGCGGAGCTCGTGCTGAAGATTGGCGGCAAGAGCTCATTGGCAGCTCTGAAGTGCCCATACCCGTCATTCAGATACAGGATCGGCCCCTGAATCGTACCGCCACTGTGCAGGCTGGCGAAAAACAGGTCGGGGCTGCCGTCCCCATTGACGTCCGCTGAGCAGACGTCGTGGGTGAAGGCCGGTCCTGGAGGCAGCCGGGAATCCGTTTCGTCTTTCATCTCCCCGGAACGCTGCATGAAGATGCGCGTGATGCCGCCAGGATAGGGGGGCGCGTCGTAGCCATGATCCGCAACCACGACATCCTCGAAGCCATCCCCGTCAAGATCGGCTGCCGTGCTATTCCTGGGCCAAACCATCCCTGAAGGCTGGGCCGGCTTGACTGGAGTGAAGACCCGGTTCCCCTCGTTGTGCAGGAACAGCACGGGTCCGGCTGTCGGCTTAATGAGATCGTAAGGCGTATACGCGATCAGGATGTCAGGGCGATGATCGGTGTTCAGGAACAACGCCGCTTGGGCTCCGTAGTTGGTGTCCGTCAGCTTTGGCAGATCCTGAATTTCCCAATAGGGTCCACCGTCCAGCAACTGCGTCTTGATCCAGATAGCCGAGCCCTGGATGGTCAGCGTCGCTGCCTGCGATCCGATTCCGTGGACCACTTGTCCGCTTCCCTCCGACAGAGGCCAATTCGCGATCAATCCTATCTCAGTGCCCGTGAGTTTTTGGGTCGCGTAAGTCTGCAATTCGGAGGAAGTGAGGCCTCGCGACCACACGCGCGCTTCCCGCATTGCGCCGGAGAACGCGCAGCACACCGAGGTTCCGTCCGGAATCGCCGCACCCAGGCCGAATGGCACCGCGGCACCGCCCGGTGGCCCAGGACTGGCGCCGGAAGCCACCAATTGCCCGTTGACATACAGCCGCATGACGCCCGAATCCAGTACCGCGGCCAGATGCGTCCAGGCATAGAGTGGCAACTCGGACGTTCCGGTGATACGGCGAAACGTGCCCGGCTGGCCGGTGGTCTGAACAAAAGCCGGTATGCGTCCACCCTGTTCGAACCCGAGGATGTAGTTATGAAATGGATCTGAGCCGCGCGGATTGTTAGTCTTGCCCATGATCACCGAAAATGGCGAGGCGGCTTTGAGGAATACCCAGGATTCCATTGTGAAAGTGGCTCCCAGGCTGATTTGTGCCGTGTACGCGACACCATTCATTCCCCCCGCCGGCTGGAAATGAAGAACATACTCCTGAGCCGGCGGCACCATGGGCTGCCCGGTCAAGGCGAGCGGCGCAATCACACAGGCCAAAAGCAACTGTCTCAGCTTCATGAATCCCTTCGCGGTCGCGTTAAAGGTCGGGTGGGCTAAGGGAGAGGGGACCGGACTGACTGACTTAGTTCGGACAATCCGCGCCTGGGCAGAAGCGCCCAAACATCTTCTACTATCAGTTAAATTGAGGCCGCTCGTCAAACAGCCTTGCGTGATTCAAGGTCGAGTTCAGACAAGCGCATCGTCAAACCGGTACTCCGGCTCGGAAGACCCGATCGTCACACCAACATTCCATTCAGAGCCAACCGTGTGCTACATAGCGGCACTCAAGGCCGCGCGCGTGTAACGGACACGCCGCGCGCCTCTAACTGTAAGCATGGCGCCCAACTCGTGGGGTGGGGCAACCCGTCGCGCCGATTCCGGCGCTGGTGGACTCTCGTCTTGACCCTTCCGGAAAGCGTGGGGCAGCCAATACGGGGGGCGGCACGCCCAAATCGGCGCCGGAAGCGATGACCCGCCACCCGGTGCCGAACATTGCCGAACATTGCCGAACATTGCGGCAATCAAATGGTTCGCCTCTAGATCGACAAAATCGGCAAGCCGGAAGGGCCCGCTGCCATGGTAAGCCCGCCCAAAATGCCGGCAATCGCTCCCACGGCGTCCTGGGTAGCCGCAAACCGAAAAAGGGCTTGGTTGCCGATTCTCCGAACGTTGGCCGCACTCCTGCGGCTGGGCGAAAATCGGGCGTCCACAGCCACCCGAACCCCGCCTGATGTATACTGCCAACGATGGCACCATCCCAGGAGATCACCATGCGATATTGTTTGCGGAGACCTTTAAGACTCGCGGTTCTCGCCGGTGTTTTAGCGGCGGCGCTTGCCGCCCAGTACAGCATGACCGTCAATAAAGACCGGTTGCTCAACGCACAGAATGAGCCGCAAAACTGGTTGATGATGAACGGCGATTACGGGTCCACGCGATACTCGAAGCTTTCTCAGATCAACCGGGAGAACGTCAAGAACCTTCGGATGGTCTGGGCGTTGGCGCTCGGCGGCATGCAGGACGTCGGACAGAACGGGCCGGAAAATGAGCTGAATCCGCTGATTGACAACGGTTTCATGTACACATCCGACGGCTGGGGCACCATTTATAAGATCGACGCGCGCGATCCGAACCGGGGCCAGATCGTGTGGGTGACCGACCCGGGAGTGAAACACCAGGGCAACGCGCCGCGCACGCGTGGCGTTGCGTTGTGGGAAGACCTTGTGCTCGCCAATCTTCCCGACGGCCGCGTGATTGCGGTCAAGCGGGACAATGGGGAAATCCTGTGGGACAAGATGGTGGCCGTCGCCAACGAATTCGGCGCCATGGAGAAATTCGTTACGGCGCCTATCACGGTTGAAGACAAGGTCATCATCGCGAACGGGGCGGGAGACGCCGGGACGCGCGGCTGGGTAGCGGCGCTGGAAGCGAGAACGGGCAAGGAGCTATGGCGGTGGTATGTGATCCCCAAACCCGGCGATCCGGGAAGCGAGACGTGGAAGGATAAGAATAACTCCTGGAAGACGGGCGGCGGCGGCATCTGGCAGACGGGCTCCTACGATCCCGCGACCAGGCTCACCGTCTGGGGCACCGGTAACCCGGTTCCGCAATACGATCCTCAGGCGCGTCCTGGCGATAACCTCTACACCAATTCGGCGGTGGCCCTCAACATCGACACCGGCAAACTGGCCTGGCACTTCCAATACACGCCGAACGATTCGTGGGACTACGACGAGGTGGGCGTCCACATGTTCTACGACACCATCATCAACGGCCAAGCCCGCAAGGTCGTCAGCCATTTCGGCCGCAACGGATTCTTCTATTCTCTGGATCGCACGAATGGAAGGTTCATCAAGGGTGCTCAGTACGTCAACGATCTGAACTGGACCAAGGGCCTGAATCCGGAAACAGGCAAGCCGGTCGAGTACGATCCGAAGCTGGACGTGCAAATCTACAATCCGGTAGCGCGGTCCCTGCGTGGCGACCCCTCGAAGCGCACATGCCCCACTTGGCACGGCGGCATCGCCCACCAGCCCACCGCTTATAATCCGGTCAAGCACATCGCCTACGGTGTGGGCATTGAGGGCTGCTTCTCGCAAAACGGCGCGGAGGTAAAGTTCCTCTCGCCCGCAGGCGGCATCGACCGGAAGAACAGCGAGAAACGCACCTACAACAGCGACCTCTACTATGGTTCGATCACGGCGCTCGACACCATCAACCACAAGGTCATCGCGAAGGCCGTGACGGACATCGAGATTCGATCGGGCGCCACCGTCACGGCGGGCGGCGTGGTGTTCACGGCGCTGCAGGATGGTTGGGTGGTGGCTTATAACGATGAGACGCTGGAGGAACTGTGGCGCTTCAACGTCGGCACCGCGCTGAAGGGCGCGCCCGTGACCTACGCGATCGGACCAAAGCAATATCTCGCTGTGCAAACCAGCGGCCGGCACCTGCACCCCGTGAAATACGACAACCTGCAGGATTCCAGCTACCTGTTCGTGTTCGCGCTGAACTAAATTTTCAACGGCAATTTACTACGGCAATACTTTGCAGGCGTCAGTCTCCGCGCCCCAGAAATCGACGCACTTGGCACGGTCCATCTGGCCTTTGCCGACGATTTTCGCGATCATGAAGTCGGCAATCAGTTCGATTTCGCGCTGCTGCAGCGTTGCTGGAGGGTCAGGCATGCGTGTGGGGTAGGCTTTCAGGTCGGCCTGCTTCTTGCCGTAGCAGCGCCCGTCGGAGTAAGCAAATTTGTCGAAGGCCGGCATTTGTGAGTTGAGCCGTCCGCATTTGATCGCCGTGATCAGGCCGCTGCGGTTGAGCTTGGTCTCGCGCAAGTTGGCACCGTCGGGCATTTGGCTGTCGCTCTTGTGGCCATCACCCGCCCAGCCATGACACGCCTGGCAGTTGCCCTTTTGTTGATACAGCCTCATGCCATCTGCAATATCGGATGCGTTCGGCGCTGGCTCCTGTGCCTGCGCTCCCGGGATAACAACGCTCGCGGCCGTAATGGCCACCGCAACCACGGCACCGGAAAGGAATCGCAGCCATATCGACTGTTCGAGTTTGCTGGTCATGAGCCCAGTATACGCCGCCGCCCGGGCCTCGGGGCGGGTTTATTGGCTTATTGATGGACAGGCGCCCATCAACGCGATTAACGGCCGCACTCCGCAGCCAGCATTTCGACCCACGTCACATTGATCCGAACGTCGGTTCCCGTACGAATCAGAAAACCCTTCGCATCGACCTTATGGCCCGCGTGAGCCTCCGGATGAAAAGCGTTACTGAAGTAGTCTACGTCGAGAAGCTGAAACGTCTGACTGCCGAGCGGCTTCGCCCTGGCCGCCGCAATTTCCGCTGCGGTGGGCTGCATCGGATTTCGCGTCCGTGCCGGTTCGCTGCCGCTCGTCAACACCCACGTATCGTGTGGCCCTCGCACAAGACACCCGACCGCATCCACCAGAGCGAAGTTGGGGACCGCAGCCGGCCCCTTCTTGCCCTGAACCTGAATGTTGGGTATGGCCTCCACGTTCAGTTCCTGCGCCCCGGCAGGAAAGGCGTTCGCATCCAACAGGAAGGCCAGCAGATCGACATACGCGATGTCGCCCAAATTCGCGCGATTCGGGGGCATGGACTTGACGTGGCTGAACAGTGCATCCAGGCTGCCTTCCATCCAGTGATTGAGGAACACTTCTCCCTTGAGCGACGGGCGATTCACGCCGTTGAGATCCGCGCCATGACATGCGGCGCACGTTGCGGCAAAAATCGCTTTCCCGCGCGCGGCCTGCTCAGCCGTGAACACGCCGTCCCAGACGGTTCTGTGCGTCTGCGCCGCAACAGGACCCGCGTTCAGAATAAGGCAAAAGGCCGCGCCCCATAGCGTGGTGAGCGATCTTCGCATATCTCCTCCTTCATTTTGCCCCGCAGCCGTAGGGAACGCTGGTACGGCGGATATTTGCCGGTAGGGCGGCAGACCGGGGTTGACATGCGCCCGCCGCGGCAAGAACGCTCGGAATGGCGCCCGCTGAAAGAGCGCGTTCCGGTTGCATTAGCTCAAGCCGGACTCGGCGTCTCACTTCGCCGGTTCAGGAGGCTTGGGCGGTTCAACGACTTTCTGATAGATGTCAACCGTCTTCGGACGTTCGCCCTCCGTCGAAAGGCCCAGTGCCAGCATCACCTTTGTGATGGCTGTGATCGTCGGTACATCGGGCCGCGGGAGACGGCCGCCGTAACCCTCGGCGATGAACAGGGGCGTCCCGCCAACTTTGTTGGGTTTCTTCCAGACTTGCGGATCCGCTCCACGTTCGGCCAGCAGCTTTACGACTAACGGATAAGTGTTGTAGGCGGCTCCGTGCATGGCCGTATCGCCATTGTTGTCCACGGCGTTGATCTCAGCGCCGCGGTCGAGCAACATCTTCACGGCTTCCAGCGCTTCGCTCTCCTCGCCCGCCTCTTCGAGCGGCTCGCCCGTGCCGGCACCGGCCGCGGCCAACAACGGTGTGGTGTTGTCCAAGTTCGGCAGTTGGTGATCGGCGCCCAGTTCCAGGAGCAGGCGCATCAGCGGAACGTCTGAGCGATCGGCCGCAAACAGAAACGGTGTCGCCCCCCCAGATCCGATGCGCGAGGATGTGTTCGGTTGCCTCCGCGTGCCTGAGGGCAGGCGAAAATTGACGTTCGCGCCCCGCTTCACGATTTCACGCACAAAATCAAGGCTCGAAAGGCGGCCTACCCCAATCGCCGCCGCGCCATCGCTAATGTCGCTCGAATCCGGCTTTCGCACCCCGGCCATCATGTGGAGCGGAGTGAAGCCTGCTCGTACATCGTTCGGATCGGCGCCCGCATCCGCCAGCGCGATCGCTAGCTCGAAGTGGCCGTTCTGCACGGCGAGCAGCAATGGACTGATGTCCCTTGCTCTGGCCGCGCCGCTATCCGGACCGCCCGGCCCTTTCTCCGTACGTTGCGCCATTGCATTCACATTGACGCCCGCCGCGAGAAGCGCGCGCACCACATCAAGGTGACCCTCGCGCACAGCAAAAAAGAAGGGTGTAAACCCGGAATCGACTTTCGCATTGATGTCGGCGCCAGCCTCGATCAGCGCGCGCACAACGGCCGTGTGGCCCTCCGCCGCCGCCCACATCAGGGCCGTCTGGCCGAGCCGTTCGCGCGCACCAGTCTTGGCATCGCGCGCGAGCAGTGCCTTCACCCCCTCGACATTGCCGGAACGCGCCGCCATCATGAGGACGGTTTCCCCGCCCTTCATGGTGGCGTTGACGTCGGCGCCAGCTTCCAATAACAACTTCACAATTGCGGCGTTGCCGTTGATGCATGCCTGGGCCAGCGGCGGCATGCCGTAGCGGTTCACGGCGTTCACTTTGGCGCCCGCCCGCACCAGCAATTGCACGGTGTCGGCATCATCGTGATACGCCGCCCAGTGCAGGGCCGTCGTCCCATCCACCTGGGTAGCGTTCACATCGGCGCCCGTTTGGAGGAGCGCGCGGACGCTCGCCTGGTCGCGTTGTTCCGCGGCGTCGGCGAGGGTCGTCCGTGCCGCCGGGATGGCTGGTGTGGCCAGGCTGAGCGCCACGAGTACGAGTCCACCTATGTTTTGCCAGTTCATGTGCTCCTCCTACGCCAAGTTAACTCGATCGAAGAGGTCTTCGATCTTTCCTGAGCTGTCCACCCATGAATCCAGTCGAATGCCGACGCGATCGAGCAGCGTGAGGTGGAGGTTGGCTAGACTGGTTCCCTTCTCATACCTGATATGCCGGCCGCCCTTGAGGCCGGTTGCGGCGCCACCTGCGACCAGAATCGGGAGGTTTTCGTGATCGTGAAGGCTGGAATTACCCATGCCGCTGCCGTACATGTAGACCGAGTGATCGAGGAGCGAGCCGTCGCCATCGGGAGTGGCCTTCATTCTCTGGAGGAAGGCCGAAAACAGCGATACATGATGCGTATTGATCTTCGCTATCTTCGCCAGCTTTTCCGGGTCGTTGCCGTGATGACTGGTTGGGTGGTGCGGATCGGCGACGCCGATCTCCGGATATGTACGGTTGCATTGCTCGCGCGTAAGCTGGAATGTGACGACGCGCGTGATATCCGCCTGAAAGGCCAGAATCTGCAGGTCGAACATGAGCTTCGCGTGGTCGGCGAACAACGCAGGGACTCCTACCGGCCGGTCGAGATCGGGCAAATGGTTGCCCGCCGCCGCCTGCTCCGCACGCTCTATTTCACTCTCCACCTGACGAACACTGTCGAGATACTGATCCAGGCGCGCGCGGTCCGGAGCGCCCACGCGTTGCTTGAATCTCGCGATGTCCCGGTTGAACGAATCGAGCAGGCTTGCTCGATCCCGCAGGCCCGCGCGGCGCGCGGCTGCATTGCCACCCTCGCCGAAGAGGCGCTCGAAGACAACGCGCGGATGCGCCTCGGCCGGAAGCGGGGTCGTCGGCGTCGACCAGGAGAGGCAATTCTGATAGACGCATGCGTAACCGTTGTTACACACACCGGCAAGCGGGTTCAGATCCATCGCCAGTTGGAGCGAGGCCAACTGCGTCTGTCGGCCCATCTCCTTGGCCGCGATCTGGTCGACGGTAGTGCCCAGGAAGTAATCCGAGCTCTCCGTGTGCTTGGCGGACGCCGCGCTCAGAAATGACGCATTGGATGTGTCATGCGTACCCGGATATGCGTTCTGCAACCGCATATTGGTGATGACGGTCACATAATCTTTTACCGGTTTGAGCGGGGCGAGGATGGGGGAGAGCTCGCCGAGCGTTCCCTGTCCGGCGGGAGTCCATCGCGCCTGATCGGACCCCATCGGTACAAACACGAAGCCCAGCCTCGGCACCGGCTTCGCGGGTGTCTGCGCCCACGCCGT